>NZ_JBWKDT010000010.1:178853-235936 GCF_056435785.1 Streptomyces sp. NPDC043870 | reverse complement strand
TTCCTCCGGGCGCTTCCCTTCGGTGTTTCCAACCTTACCAGATTCTTTTTCCGTTCCGTTTCCGGTTCGGATTTCGTTTCCGGTGGCCGTTGGAGGGCCTTTTGCCTTTCGGCTGATCCGACTTTATCAGAGATTCTGAGTCGGAATTTCCGCCCCGTTGAGCGAACGTTCCGAGCGCACACCAGTGCGCCGGGTTTCCCTCAGGCGGAGCCGTAAACGTACTGGAGCGGGGCGGCCGATGCAAATCGAGAGCGCCCCGCTCCAAGATCACTTCACCAGGCGTCAGTTCTGGTGTCAGTTCTGCCACCAGATCCGGTGTCAGACCTCCACGACGACCGGGAGGATCATCGGGCGCCGGCGGTAGGTGTCGGAGACCCACTTGCCGACCGACCGGCGGATGAGTTGCTGCAGCTGGTGAGGCTCGGAGACGCCATCGGCAGCGGACTTGTTGATGGCTTCGTCGATCTTCGGGATCACCGCGTCGAAGGCGGAGTCCTCGATGCCGGAGCCACGGGCGTGAATGTTCGGGCCGCCCACGATCTTGCCGGTCGTCGAGTCGACCACGACGAACACCGAGATGATGCCCTCGTCGCCGAGGATGCGGCGGTCCTTCAGGTGGACCTCGGTGACATCGCCGACCGAAAGGCCGTCGACGTACACATACCCCGCCTGGACCTTGCCGGTGATCTTGGCCTTGCCGTCGATCAGGTCGACGACCACGCCGTCCTCGGCGATGACGATGCGGTCCTTGGGGACGCCCGTCATGGCGCCGAGCTCGGCGTTGGCGCGCAGGTGTCGCCATTCGCCGTGGACCGGCATCAGGTTCTTCGGCTTGCAGATGTTGTAGAAGTACAGCAGCTCGCCGGCCGAGGCGTGGCCCGAGACATGAACCTTGGCGTTGCCCTTGTGGACGACGTTGGCACCCCAACGGGTGAGACCGTTGATCACCCGGTAGACGGCGTTCTCGTTACCCGGGATGAGGGACGAGGCCAGGATGACCGTGTCGCCCTGGACGATGCGGATCTGGTGGTCCCGGTTGGCCATACGGGAGAGGGCCGCCATCGGCTCGCCCTGGGAGCCCGTGCAGACCAGCACGACCTCGTCGTCCGGAAGATCGTCGAGGGTCTTCACGTCCACGACCAGACCCGCCGGGACCCTGAGGTAGCCCAGGTCACGGGCGATGCCCATGTTGCGGACCATGGAACGGCCGACGAAGGCGACCCTGCGACCGTATTCGTGGGCCGCGTCGAGGATCTGCTGGATGCGGTGGACGTGACTGGCGAAGCTGGCCACGATGATGCGCTTCTGGGCGCCCGCGAAGACCCCGCGCAGCACGTTCGAGATGTCGCGCTCGGCGGGGACGAAGCCGGGGACCTCGGCGTTGGTCGAGTCGACCAGCAGGAGGTCGATGCCTTCCTCACTCAGGCGCGCGAAGGCGTGCAGGTCCGTGAGGCGGCCGTCCATGGGGAGCTGGTCCATCTTGAAGTCGCCCGTGTGGACGGCCATGCCCGCAGGCGTGCGGATGGCGACGGCCAGGGCATCCGGGATGGAGTGGTTGACCGCGATGAACTCGCAGTCGAAGGGGCCGATGCGCTCGCGGTTTCCCTCGGCGACTTCGAGGGTGTACGGGCGGATGCGGTGCTCCTGGAGCTTGGCCTCGATCAGGGCGAGGGTCAGCTTGGAGCCGATCAGTGGGATGTCCGGCTTCAGCCGGAGCAGGTAGGGGACACCGCCGATGTGGTCCTCGTGGCCGTGCGTGAGCACGATGCCCTCGATGTCGTCGAGGCGGTCCCTGATCGTGGTGAAGTCCGGCAGGATCAGGTCGATGCCGGGCTGCTCCTCCTCGGGGAAGAGGACGCCGCAGTCGACGATCAGGAGTCGGCCGTCGTACTCGAAGACCGTCATGTTCCGGCCGATCTCGCCGAGACCGCCAAGTGGGGTGACACGCAGGCCGCCCTTGGGCAGCTTCGGCGGGGCGCCGAGTTCAGGATGCGGATGACTCAAAAGACTCTCCTCACCACACGCGCCACGTACCGCTTGGGCACGTGGCGCGCATGACATTCGTGCACTTGCTGTTGTCGTCTGTGCGGTTTCTTCGGTTGGTTCGTATTCAGTTGTGAAGTCTGTGGTTACAGCTGTACCCCGCCCGCGGCGAGGTCGATCTTGAGCTGGACGGTCTCGGCCTCGGTGAGCTCGACGAGCGGGAGGCGCAGCGGGCCGGCGGGCAGGCCCTGGAGGGCGAGTGCCGCCTTGGTGGTGATGACGCCCTGAGTCCGGAACATGCCGGTGAAGACCGGGAGCAGCTTCTGGTGGATCTCGGTGGCCTTCTGCACGTCGCCCGCGGTGTACGCATCGACAAGGGCGCGCAGCTCGGGGGTGACGACATGACCGACCACGGAGACGAAGCCGACGGCGCCGACCGAGAGGAGCGGAAGGTTGAGCATGTCGTCGCCCGAGTACCAGGCGAGGCCGCTCTGGGCGATGGCCCAGCTGGCGCGGCCGAGGTCGCCCTTGGCGTCCTTGTTGGCGACGATGCGCGGGTGCTCCGCGAGGCGGACGATCGTCGCGGTGTCGATCGGGACGCCGCTGCGGCCCGGGATGTCGTACAGCATCACGGGGAGGCCGGTGCTGTCGGCGATGGCCGAGAAGTGCCGGTACAGGCCCTCCTGAGGGGGCTTGTTGTAGTACGGCGTGACAGCCAGCAGGCCGTGCGCGCCGGCGCGCTCGGCGGCGCGGGCGAGCTCGATGCTGTGGTGGGTGTCGTTGGTACCGATCCCGGCGACGACATGGGCGCGATCGCCCACGGCATCGAGGACGGCTCGTACGAGCTGGTCTTTCTCCGCGTCACTCGTGGTCGGCGACTCGCCGGTGGTGCCGTTGATGATCAGGCCGTCGTTGCCTGCGTCCACCAGGTGGGTGGCGAGCCGCTGCGCGCCGTCGAGGTCGAGTGCGCCGTCCGCCGTGAACGGCGTGACCATGGCGGTGAGGACCCGCCCGAAGGGGGTCTGCGGAGTGGAGATCGGAGCCATGGGTAACACGCTACTCGCTGCTCAGCGCGTGGGGTCCCCTTGGGGGACGTGACGTATGCCGTGGTCAGTGGAGCCCGGCACTGCCTGCTCGGGGGTTCAAGCAGTGCCGGGTCCGTTTGATCAGCCTAGATGAACTTCTCGAAACGCCGCAATACGGACACCGAGTAAGGCTGACCGTACATCTGTGCTCTACGGAGCGACGCGCCCGTTGGCATTGAAGGCGGCGTAGGTGAGCGGCATGAGCTTCGCCCAGTGGTCCTCCATCTTCTCGCCGACCATCTCGATCTCCCGCTGCGGGAAGGACGGCACCTTCGCCAGGTCGTGCTGGGTACGAAGGCCGAGGAAGTGCATGAGCGAGCGTGCGTTGCAGGTCGCGTACATGGACGAGTAGAGCCCGACGGGCAGGACCGCGCGGGCGACCTCGCGTGCGACACCGGCCGCGAGCATCTCCTGGTACGCCTCGTACGACTGGCGGTACGAGTCCTCCATCACCCGGCCGGTGAGCTCCTGCTGCGCCTGGGTGCCCTCGACGAAGACGTACTTTCCGGGGCGGCCCTCCTGGACGAGCTTGCGCGACTCGTCCGGGACGTAGAAGACGGGCTGAAGCTCCCGGTAGCGCCCGGACTCCTCGTTGTACGACCAGCCCACGCGGTGCCGCATGAACTCGCGGAAGACGAAGATCGGGGCGTTGATGAAGAAGGTCATCGAGTTGTGCTCGAAGGGGCTGCCGTGACGGTCCCGCATCAGGTAGTTGATGAGCCCCTTGGAGCGCTCCGGGTCCTTGGAGATCTCTTCCAGGGACTGCTCGCCCGCGGTGGAGACCCGGGCCGCCCACAGCACGTCGGAGTCGCCGGCGGTGTGCTTCACCAGCTCGACGGTGACATCGCTGCGGAAGCTGGGCTTGATGTCGGCGGGGATCTCGGTCACCGGCGGGGTCCTTCCAGTTGCATCGCTCGGGCGGCGCCCACTCTACGGCTCGCCACTGACAACGACGGCCGGGGCGGGCCGTCCGGATGTTCCTCGGTCAATTCACCGGAATCGGGCACCGAATGCCGGTTCTGCTCGTCTGTACCAGTAACCACGTTCCGCCACCAGATGAGGAGACCTGCGCCCATGTTCCGCCGGCGAGAGGCCGTTCCGTTCGCATTCGTCGCCGAGGCCGACCGCTTCCGCAGCAATGTCACTCCCCCGCCCAGGCAGCGGCCCAGCGGCTCCCAGCTCGTGGGCCGTACGCTGATCGGCCTGACCGTTGTGGCCGGGCTGGCCGGGTCGCTGCTCTTCGGTATGCCGGCGCTGAGCTCCCCGGCAGCTCCCAAGGCGCCTTCCCAAGCGCAGCAGCCCGAGTCCGCCGACGGCCGCTGACGCGCCACGCTGCCCTGACAGGCGTGGGAGGCACCCCCATGGACCCCCGGGGGTGGTCGGGGGTTGACCGCCTCGGTAGCCTCACCGGGCACAACCCCATCGTGGTGACGAGTGAGGATCAGCCGTGCCCCTGCCCTTCCTGACGGCGGACCGCGCCTTTGACGCTGCGGACGAAGGCGTCGCGCTGCCGTTCGACGACCATGATCAGTGGCGACGGCCGTACCGTCCGGGCCCGTGGCGGGTCGGAGCGGCGGCCCTGACCCTGCTGCTCGCGTCGTTCGTGCTGCTGGCCGCGATGGTCATCCTGTTCGCCGGTGCGCTGCCGGGTGCGGGAGTGTGCTTCGGTATCGCGACGCTGATGATCGGCGCGGCGCTTCGGCTGCTGCGCATCGGCACCTGGGTGAGCAGGCACGGACTGCGGCGGGTGGGCTTCTTCTCGACCACCACCGTGCCGTGGGTAAAGGTCACGGCGCTGCGTACGGTGCAGCAGCCGGTGCGCTGGCTGGGGCTGCCCCGCACGGTGCAGGGGCAGGCGCTCATGCTCGTACGCGAAGGCGGTGAGCAGCTTCCGCTGCTCACCGACCACAACGCCGACTTCCTGTCGCGTATCGAGGCGTTCGACCGGGCGGCCGACACGGTCGAGGCGTGGGGCGCGGAGTACCGGCCCACGCATTCCGCCTGATTCCGCTCGCCCCCCAGGCCCCCAGGCCCACGAGCCCCCGAACCACCTGAGCCACGCACCCGTCAGGGCATGACGGGCTTCCCCTCGTGAAGCGCGATCGCGCGCTGCATCGCCTTGCGGGCTCGCGGGGTGTCCCGGGCGTCGTGGTACGCGACGGCCAGCCGGAACCAGCAGCGCCAGTCGTCGGGCGAGTCCTCGGTCTCCGCGCGGCGCTTGGCGAAGACGGCGTCCGCCGAGTCGCGGTCGATACGGCCGCCGGGGGTACGGACCAGCTCGTCGACCGGCAGTCCGCCCTCGGCGTCCAGTTCGGCGGCGAGGGCGTTCGCCTTCTTGACGAACTGGGTGTTCTTCCAGAGGAACCAGACACCGATCACCGGCAGGATCAGCACCGCGGCACCGAAAGCGACGGTGAGCGCGGTGCCGTGCTGGATCAGCATCACGCCGCGGCTGCCGACCAGGACGAAGTAGACGACCAGGACGGCAGCCGTGACGAAGTACGAGAGTTTCGCGCGCATACGGGCACTCAGCCGAGGTCGAGGAAGTGTTCGAGGCCGAGAGTGAGCCCGGGGGTCGTCACCACGCGGCGCACGCCGAGCAGGATGCCCGGCATGAAGCTGCTGTGGTGCAGGGAGTCGTGGCGGATGGTGAGGGTCTCGCCCTCGCCGCCGAGCAGGACCTCCTGGTGGGCGAGGAGGCCCCGGAGCCGTACGGCGTGCACCGGCACCCCGTCGACGTCCGCGCCGCGCGCGCCGTCCAGGGCCGTGACGGTCGCGTCCGGCTGCGGGGCGCAGCCGGCCTCGGCGCGGGCCTCCGCGATCAGCTGGGCGGTGCGGGTGGCGGTGCCGGACGGGGCGTCCGCCTTGTTCGGGTGGTGCAGCTCGACGACCTCGACCGACTCGAAGTAGCGCGCGGCCTGGGCGGCGAACTTCATGGTGAGCACGGCGCCGATGGAGAAGTTGGGCGCGATCAGCACGCCCGTCTCCGGGGACGCGTCGAGCGAGGTACGCAGATGCGCGAGGCGCTCGTCGGTCCAGCCGGTGGTGCCGACGACGGCATGGATGCCGTGACGCACGCAGAAGTCGAGGTTGCCCATCACCGAGGCGGGGGTGGTCAGTTCGACCACGACCTGGACGCCGGTCTCGGCCAGGGTCTCCAGCTTGTCGCCCCGGCCCAGCGCGGCGACCAGTTCCATGTCGTCGGCGGCTTCGACGGCTCGTACCGCCTCGGAGCCGATACGGCCCTTGGCGCCGAGGACGGCCACGCGCAGCTTGCTCATTGCTCTGCTCTCCCTGGGAGACGGATCTACGAGACGGATCTACGAGACGGATTCGTGCAGGCGGTCCGCCTGCTTGTCCTTCAGCGGGCCGATCACCGACAGCGAGGGGCGCTGTCCCAGTACGTCACGGGCGACCGTGCGGACGTCGTCGGGAGTGACCGCGGCTATGTTCGCCAGCATGTCGTCGACCGACATCTGGGAGCCCCAGCACAGCTCGCTCTTGCCGATGCGGTTCATCAGCGCGCCGGTGTCCTCGAGCCCAAGGACGGTCGATCCGGCGAGCTGGCCGATGGCGCGGCCGATCTCGTCGTCCGACAGTCCCTCGTTCGCGACCCGGTCGAGCTCGCCGCGGCAGATCTTCAGCACGTCGTGGACCTGGCTGGGCCGGCAGCCCGCGTAGACGCCGAAGAGGCCGCAGTCGGCGAAGCCCGAGGTGTACGAGTACACGCTGTAGGCCAGGCCGCGCTTCTCGCGGACCTCCTGGAAGAGACGGGACGACATGCCGCCGCCGAGGGCCGTGTTCAGTACGCCGAGCGCCCACCGGCGGTCGTCGGTCCGGGCCAGGCCCGGCATGCCGAGGACGACATGGGCCTGCTCGGTCCTGCGGCCCATCACCTCGACCCGGCCCGCCGTCCTGACTGTTCGCCGGCCGTCGCGCGGGGCGACCGGTGCGGCGTCCGTACGGGACAGCGCACCGGCCTTGTCGAAGGCCTTGCGGACCTGGCGTACGACCGTGGCGTGGTCGATGTTGCCCGCGGCCGCGACGACCAGGTGCGTCGGGTCGTAGTGCTTCTTGTAGAAGCGGGCGATCTGCGAGCGGTTCAGCGCGTTGATGGTGTCGACGGTGCCGAGGACCGGGCGGCCGAGCGGAGTGTCGCCGAACATGGTGTGCGCGAAGAGGTCGTGGACGACATCGCCCGGGTCGTCCTCGGTCATCGCGATCTCTTCGAGGATGACGCCGCGCTCGGCGTCGACGTCCTCTTCGAGGATCAGCGAGCCGGTGAGCATGTCGCAGACGACGTCGATCGCGAGCGGCAGATCGGTGTCGAGGACGCGCGCGTAGTAGCAGGTGTACTCCTTCGCCGTGAAGGCGTTCATCTCGCCGCCGACCGCGTCGATCGCGGCGGAGATGTCGAGGGCGGAGCGCTTGTGCGTGCCCTTGAAGAGGAGGTGCTCCAGATAGTGCGTCGCGCCGTTCAGCGACGGGGTCTCGTCACGGGAGCCGACGTGCGCCCAGATGCCGAAGGTGGCGGAGCGTACGGACGGCAGGGTCTCGGTGACGATGCGCAGGCCCCCGGGGAGGACCGTGCGGCGGACCGTGCCGATGCCGTGCTCGCCCTGGAGAAGCGTTTGGGTACGGGCGACGGCCCGCGCCTCCGAGGAGGTGCGGGCCGTCGTCCTGGAACTACGGGACGTCACTTGTCGGTGTCGTCCTTCTTCTCGGCGTCGTCGCCGGCAGCGTCCTCGTCCGCGATCACGGGGATGAGGGAGAGCTTGCCGCGCTGGTCGATCTCGGCGATCTCGACCTGCACCTTGGAGCCGACCGCGAGCACGTCCTCGACGTTCTCCACGCGCTTGCCACCGGCGAGCTTGCGGATCTGCGAGATGTGCAGCAGGCCGTCCTTGCCCGGGAGCAGGGAGACGAACGCACCGAAGGTGGTGGTCTTGACGACCGTACCCAGGTAGCGCTCGCCGACCTCCGGCATGGTCGGGTTGGCGATGCCGTTGATCGTGGCGCGGGCGGCCTCGGCGGCCGGGCCGTCGGCGGCACCGATGTAGATGGTGCCGTCGTCCTCGATCGTGATCTCGGCGCCGGTGTCCTCCTGGATCTGGTTGATCATCTTGCCCTTGGGGCCGATGACCTCACCGATCTTGTCCACGGGGATCTTGACGGTGATGATCCGCGGGGCGTTCGGGGACATCTCGTCCGGGGTGTCGATCGCTTCCATCATCACGTCGAGGATGTGGAGGCGGGCGTCGCGGGCCTGCTTGAGGGCCGCGGCCAGGACGGAGGCCGGGATGCCGTCCAGCTTGGTGTCGAGCTGGAGGGCGGTGACGAACTCCTTGGTACCGGCGACCTTGAAGTCCATGTCACCGAAGGCGTCCTCCGCACCGAGGATGTCGGTGAGGGCGACGTAGTGCGTCTGGCCGTCGATCTCCTGGGAGATCAGACCCATGGCGATACCGGCGACGGGGGCCTTCAGCGGCACACCGGCGTTCAGCAGCGACATGGTGGAGGCGCAGACCGAGCCCATGGACGTCGAGCCGTTGGAGCCGAGGGCCTCGGACACCTGACGGATCGCGTACGGGAACTCCTCGCGCGTCGGCAGCACCGGCACGATGGCCCGCTCGGCGAGGGCGCCGTGGCCGATCTCGCGGCGCTTCGGCGAACCGACGCGGCCGGTCTCACCGACGGAGTACGGCGGGAAGTTGTAGTTGTGCATGTAGCGCTTGCGGGTCACCGGGGAAAGGGTGTCCAGCTGCTGCTCCATGCGGAGCATGTTGAGGGTGGTGACGCCCAGGATCTGGGTCTCGCCACGCTCGAACAGGGCCGAGCCGTGCACGCGCGGGATGGCCTCGACCTCGGCGGCGAGCGTACGGATGTCCGTGACGCCACGGCCGTCGATGCGCTTCTTCTCCTTGATGACGCGCTCACGGACCAGGGACTTGGTCAGCGAGCGGTACGCGGCGGAGATCTCCTTCTCGCGGCCCTCGAACTGCGGGAGCAGCTTCTCGGCGGCCAGACCCTTGACGCGGTCCAGCTCGGCCTCGCGCTCCTGCTTGCCCGCGATGGTCAGTGCCTGCGTGAGCTCGTCCTTGACCGAGGCGGTGAGAGCCTCCAGGACGTCGTCCTGGTACTCGAGGTAGACCGGGAACTCGCCGGTCGGCTTGGCGGCCTTCGCGGCGAGGTCGGCCTGGGCCTTGCACAGGACCTTGATGAAGGGCTTCGCGGCCTCGAGACCGGCGGCGACGACCTCCTCGGTCGGCGCCTCGGCGCCGCCCTTGACCAGCTCGATGGTCTTCTCGGTGGCCTCGGCCTCGACCATCATGATCGCGACGTCGCCGTCCTCCAGGACGCGGCCCGCGACCACCATGTCGAAGACGGCGTCCTCGAGCTCGGTGTGGGTCGGGAAGGCCACCCACTGGCCGTTGATCAGCGCGACACGGGTGCCGCCGATCGGGCCGGAGAAGGGCAGGCCGGCCAGCTGCGTGGAGCAGGAGGCGGCGTTGATCGCGACCACGTCGTACAGGTGGTCGGGGTTGAGCGCCATGATCGTCTCGACGATCTGGATCTCGTTGCGCAGACCCTTCTTGAAGGACGGGCGCAGCGGGCGGTCGATCAGGCGGCAGGTGAGGACCGCGTCCTCGGACGGGCGGCCCTCACGGCGGAAGAAGGAACCGGGGATCTTGCCCGCGGCGTACATCCGCTCCTCGACGTCGACCGTCAGAGGGAAGAAGTCCAGCTGGTCCTTGGGGTTCTTGGACGCGGTGGTGGCCGACAGCACCATGGTGTCGTCGTCCAGGTACGCCACGGCGGAACCGGCGGCCTGCTTGGCCAGGCGGCCCGTCTCGAAGCGGATGGTACGGGTGCCGAAGGAGCCGTTGTCGATGACGGCCTCGGCGTAGTGGGTCTCGTTCTCCACTAGCGATATCTCCTCGTCTGCGTCTCCCGGCCCGTGTGGCGGGGGGACGGTGGCGGAGAAGCGCGCCTTGTGTGCGGGCCGGTCTTCGATCGAAGCACCCGGGTGATGGGTTCCGGGGGCCACTACCGAGGACCGGCGGCGGAGGGGCGCTCCTCCTCGTTCGGTATTGCGTTCTCGGGTACTGCGTACTTCAGGGGTAATGCGTTACTTCGGGTACTGCGTACTTCAGGTACTGCGATATTGCGTTGTGCGACCAGATTACTGAGGTTTGCCGCAGGACCGCACGTACAGCAAAGGGAGCGGCCCCCTCAGAGTGGGAACCGCTCCCTTCACGGCGTCTTACTTCGCGCCCGCCGCACCGCGGCGGATACCGAGACGGTCGACCAGCGTACGGAAGCGCTGGATGTCCTTCTTGGCCAGGTACTGCAGCAGACGGCGACGCTGGCCGACCAGGATCAGCAGACCACGGCGGGAGTGGTGGTCGTGCTTGTGGGTCTTGAGGTGCTCGGTCAGGTCCGAGATGCGGCGGGAGAGCATCGCAACCTGGACCTCGGGGGAGCCGGTGTCGCCCTCCTTGGTGCCGAACTCGGCCATGATCTGCTTCTTCGTAGCGGCGTCGAGAGACACTCGGTACTCCTCTGGTGATTCGATGCGCCCACGAGTGCCCCTGGTCTTGGTCTCAGGGGAGCTTCCGTGACTCGGAGGCGAAGGCACGATGGGCGCTGCACTCCAGAATTTCGACGTTCCGGGGTACGCGTACACAAACGGCCGTCACACAGCGTACCAGTCCCGCCGCCCGGCCCGGGACAGGCCCCGGAGTGGCCGAAGGCCGGGGCCGGGGCCGGTCCGCCGGGCGCTCGTCCCACGCTGGCCCCGGGGGCCGCCGGGAGCCCGATCGCCCCCCTCGGGAGGCTTGGCCGCCCCCTCGGGAGGCCGGATCGGTGCGCTCGCGGAGCGCGCCGATCCGTTTCAGGAGGTCAGCGCCCGGATCGAGTGGTAGACGTCGAAGACCGCGAGACACAGGGGCACGAGTGTCAGCAGGACGAACGTCTCCGCGATCTCCAGGAACCGGCCCCAGAAGGGGGTGACGCCCTTGCGCGGAACGATCAGCCCGATGGCGATGATCAGCGCGGCGACGCCGGCGACAGCGGCGGACAGCCAGACCGTGCGGATGTCGAGTCCGGTGCCGTCTCCCTTCAGGGCGGCGCGCATCAGCTCGGTGGGCGGGTTCAGGCACAGCCCGAGGCCGAGCAGCACCAGGGCGCCGAGGCCCGCCGCGAGGGCGCAGCCGACCTGCGCCGTGTAGCGGAAGAGGTGGGCGCGCATCAGCATGGCGATGCCGGTGGCGAGAGCGAGCAGCTGGCCCCACACGTCGTCGGAGAACCCGAGCACCGCAGCCGACCCGACGGCCAGCAGGGCACAGCCGCCGACGAGGCCCACGAGCAGCTCATGGCCGCGGCGGGCCTGGGCAGCGATGCGCTCCGCGTCGACCGGGCCCTGCGGTGCGGGGTCGGCCCCGTAGCCGCCGACCGCGGTGCGCGGCGCCTCGAATCCGACGGGGAGGCGGGCGAACCGCGTGGAGAGGCCCGGCAGGAAGGCCAGGGCCCCGACAGCGAGCGGGGAGCACACCGCGGCAGTCTCGGACGGCTCCATCCCGGTCAGGATCGCGACGAAGGTGACGAGCAGGCCCATGGCGGCGGCGAAGGCGAACGCGACGAAGGGGCCGTCCCCGCCCGGGGCGACCATCATCAGGATCACCGAGACGATCAGTACGGCAGAGCAGGCCAGCAGGAACTGCAGTCGTCCGATGCCCTGTCCCGCCGCCACCGGGAGCAGTCCGGCTCCGGCGACGGCGGCGTTGGCCATCGCGCCGATACCCAGGGCGACGGCCGAGCCACGGTCGCCGTACACCCGTGCGCGTACACATGCGAGCGCCAGCAGCAGTACGCCGGTGACGGCGGCCAGGACGCCCGGCAGGCCGTGCATGTCGTGCCGCGGGTCCGCCGACCACAGGACGAACGCGAGCAGCACCAGCAGCACCGAGCCGCCGAAGAGCCCCGCGCCGCGCATCAGGCCGTCGGTCCACAGCGTGCGGTCGCGGGCGACCGCGGAGGCGACTGCGTCCGAGACGTCGTCGAACACGGCCGGGGGCAGCGACTCGGCGAACGGCCGCAGCGACAGCAGCTCGCCGTCGAGGATGCGCTGGGCGATGAGGGAACCCGCGCTGTCGAGCACGCTGCCGTCACGGCGGACGAGGTGGTATCCGACCGGCGCGCCTTCCGCGGGGCTCTGTCCGGACAGCCGGAGGATCTCCGGGTAGAGGTCGGCGACGGGGATGTCCTCGGGCAACGCCACGTCGACGCGACCGTCCGGCGCGACGACCGTGACCCGGCAGAAACCGGTTCCGCCGCCGGACGGGGTCACGGGACCCTGGTGACCGGTTCCGGTGGCCGCCGCTGGGGCCGTCATACTCACCTGCTGCATCCCCTCGTGAATCGCGTGGACCGTTGGGCCGGCACTGCGTTCCGAATGACCCATTTTTTTGCGGTAGTTCATGCGTGCGCAAACACGTCGCGCCACCCTACCGCCCACCCCGTGGCCCCTGCGCAAGTAGGATCCCTCCCCGCGGATGGAACCCGTCGCCACGGGGGCGCCGATAGGAACATTTCCGTCCGGCAAGGGAATTGGTGAGCTGTGAGTCAGATCGTCGTCAAGCGCCCACCACGGGCCCTGCCGTCCGAGGTACCCGGCGAGCAAGTGCAGCTGCAACCACCGCCCGAGCTGCCGAGGGGCCAGCAGGAGGGCGCCCTGATGCAGCTGCTGCCGATGCTCGGCATGGGCGGCTCCGTCGTCTTCTTCTTCATGACGCCGAATCCCATCATGCGGATCATGGGCATGGTGATGATCGCGTCGACGGTCGCCATGGCCATCGCCATGCTGGTTCGCTACCGGCGCGGCACCCAGGGACAGCTCGCCGATCTGCGCCGGGACTACCTCAAGTACCTGACGCAGACCAGGCGTACGGTCCTGAGCACCGCCCGGCTGCAGCGCGACGCACAGTTCTATCTGCATCCGTCCCCCGAGCAGCTGTGGGCGCTGGTCGCCGAGGGCAGCCGGGTGTGGGAGCGCCGCATCGGTGACGACGACTTCGCACAGGTGCGCATCGGTCTCGGCAGCCAGCAGCTGGCAACGCCACTCCTGGCGCCCGACACCGCACCCGTGGACGAGCTGGAGCCGCTCACCGCCGGCGCGATGCAGAAGTTCCTCTCCACCCACGGCACTCTCGACGGTCTGCCGATGGCCGTCTCCCTGCGCGCCTTCTATCACCTGACGGTGAGCGGAGAGCCTGAGTCCGTACGGTCCGCCGCGCGCGCGATGGTCGGCTCGCTGGCCTCCCTGCACTCCCCCGAGGACCTGGTCGTCGCGATCGCGGCCGGTTCCACGGCGGCCCCGCACTGGGAGTGGGCGAAGTGGCTCCCGCACGTCCAGGCGCCGGGTGCCGCTGACGGCGCGGGCAGCCGCCGCCTCATCACCTCCGACGCGCGGGAACTGCAGGACATGCTCGCGTCGCGGCTGGAGGGTCGTCCCCGGTTCCACGGCGGCGGCCAGCCGCTGCTGGACCAGCCGCACATCGTCGTCGTGCTCGACGGCCAGTCCGTACCCCCGATGTCGGCGTTCGCAGCCGCTGAGGGTCTGCAGGGTGTGACCATCATCGAGGTCGTGCCCGGTGACATGGCCGCCGCACGCGGCGGCCTCTCCGTCGTCGTGCACCCCGAGTCCCTGCAGTTGGAGTCGGGACACGGCCTGGTCTACGACGGCACGCCCGACCGGCTGAGCCTCGCGGCGGCCGAGGCGCTCGCCCGGCAGCTCGCCCCGCTACGCGTCGCCACCGGCGGGGACGACGACGAACCGCTGCTCGCGAACCTCGAGTTCACGGATCTCCTGAATCTCGGCGACGCCGCCTCCGTCGACGTCAGCCGCACCTGGCGGCCGCGCTCGCAGTCCGAGCGGCTGCGCGTCCCGATCGGTGTGGGCGAGGACGGCTCCCCCGTCATGCTGGACCTCAAGGAGGCGGCGCAGGAAGGCATGGGCCCGCACGGGCTGTGCGTGGGCGCGACCGGTTCCGGAAAGTCCGAGTTGCTCCGTACGCTCGTACTCGGCCTCGCCGTGACGCACTCGTCGGAAACGCTGAACTTCGTCCTCGCGGACTTCAAGGGTGGCGCCACCTTCGCCGGCATGTCGCAGATGCCGCACGTGGCCGCGGTGATCACCAACCTCGCGGACGACCTGACGCTGGTCGACCGCATGGGCGACTCGATCCGCGGTGAGCTGAACCGCCGGCAGGAGCTGCTGCGCGACGCGGGCAACTACGCCAACATCCACGACTACGAGAAGGCGCGCGCGGCCGGCGCCGCGCTGCAGCCCATTCCGTCGCTCGTGCTCGTCATCGACGAGTTCAGCGAACTCCTCACCGCCAAGCCGGACTTCATCGAGATGTTCGTGCAGATCGGCCGTATCGGCCGGTCGCTCGGTGTCCATCTGCTGCTGGCCTCACAGCGTCTGGAGGAGGGCCGGCTGCGCGGCCTGGAGACGTACCTGTCGTACCGGGTCGGTCTGCGTACGTTCTCCGCGGCGGAATCGCGTGCGGCGATCGGCGTTCCCGACGCCTACCATCTGCCGAACGTCCCCGGCTCCGGCTACCTGAAATACGGCACGGACGAGATGGTGCGGTTCAAGGCCGCGTACGTCTCCGGGGTGTACCGGTCGAATGCGCACCAGGCGGCGGTGCCCGGAGGCCCGCTGCCCGTGGACCGCCGGCCCGTGCCGTTCACGGCCGCGCCGGTACCCGTCCGGTACCTCCAGCCGACCGCCCAGGCCCCCGTACCGGAGGCACGGACGGCGGAGGACGACGCTCTCGCCGACTCCGTGCTCGACGTGATCGTGCGACGGCTCGAGGGCCGCGGCGCGGAGGCCCACCAGGTGTGGCTGCCGCCGCTGGACAACCCGCCGCCACTGGACGAACTGCTGCCCGGCCTTGCGGCCGTGCAGGGCCGCGGGCTGACGCAGCCCGGTTTCGAGGGCGCGGGGCAGCTCGTCGTACCGCTGGGCGTCGTCGACAAGCCGTACGAGCAGCGCCGTGACGTGCTCTACCGGGACTTCTCCGGTGCGGCAGGCCACATGCAGATCATCGGTGGCCCGCAGTCCGGCAAGTCGACGCTGCTGAGGACCCTCATCTCGGCCTTCGCGCTGACACACACCCCGCACGAGGTGCAGTTCTACGGGCTGGACTTCGGTGGTGGCGGCCTGTCGTCGGTCGCCGGTCTGCCGCACGTCGGCGGGGTCGCGTCGCGCTTGGACCCCGAGCGCGTCCGTCGCACCGTGGCCGAGGTCTACGGCATCCTCTCCCGGCGCGAGGAGTACTTCCGCAGCGCCGGGATCGACTCGATCGCCACGTACCGCAGGCTCCGCAGCCGCGGTGAGATCGCTGTGACGGACCAGCCGTGGGGCGACGTCTTCCTGGTCATCGACGGCTGGGGCAACTTCCGCACCGACTACGAGGGCCTGGAATCCGCGGTCGTCGACATGGCGGTTCGCGGGCTGGGCTACGGGATCCACGTGATCCTGACGGCGTCCCGGTCGATGGATGTGCGCTCCAACATCAAGGACCACCTGATGAACCGCCTGGAACTCCGTCTGGGCGACCCCATGGACTCCGAGGTGGACCGCAAGATCGCCATGAACGTGCCGCAGGGAGTACCCGGCCGCGGTCTGGTTCCCGAGAAGCTGCACTTCATGGCCGCGATGCCGCGCATCGACGGCATCAACTCCGACAGCGATCTGTCCGAGGCGACCACCGCGATGGTGCAGGAGGTCAGCCGCCACTGGCCTGGCTCCTCCGCCCCGAAGGTGCGTCTGCTCCCGCGCGAGCTGCCCGCGAACCAGCTTCCCGCAGGGTTCGCCGAGCCCCGGCGCGGAGTGTCGTTCGCGATCGACGAGAACAACCTGGAGCCCGTGTTCGCCGACTTCGGCCGTGATCCGTTCTTCCTGGTGTTCGGCGAGAGCGAGTCCGGCAAGTCGAACCTGCTGCGCCTGCTCATCAAGCAGTTGACGGAACGGTACGACGGCAACGCCGCCAAGTTCTTCGTGATCGACAACCGGCGCGCCCTGCTCGACGTCACCCCCGCCACGCACTTGGCCGAGTACGTGCCGATGTCCAACAACATGGACCACCACGTCGACGCGCTGGCGGACCTGATGCAGCGCCGTGCACCGTCCGCCGAGGTCACGGCACAGCAGCTCCGCGACCGGAGCTGGTGGCAGGGCCCGGACGTCTTCGTGGTCGTCGACGACTACGACCTCGTGTCCACGTCGAGCGGCAATCCGCTGGCCAAGCTCACTGAGCAGCTGCCCTTCGCGCGTGACGTCGGTGTCCGCTTCATCATCGCGCGCAATTCGGCGGGCGCGAGCCGCGCGGCGTACGAGCCGTTCCTGCAACGGATGATGGAACTCGGCGCACAGGGCCTCCTGCTCTCCGGCGACCCGCAGGAGGGCGAGGTGCTCGGCGTCCGCATGCGGCCGATGCCTGCGGGACGTGGCTTCTTCGTGTCCCGCCAGCGGGGAAAGCCGCTCGTGCAGACGGGGCTCCTGCCGGAGCTGCACGGAGAGTCGCAGCGGTGACAGTACTCGCGGTCGCCGCGGGGCTGTTCGCGGTGGCCTGCTTCGCCTTCGCATTCGTGGACCTCCGGAGGGTGGACCGGTTCCACCAGGCCAGGGGCAGCGGGAATCCGGAGGCGCGCGGGCCTTCGGCACAAACGTCCGTGAGGACGCGCGGGGGAAGGGATCCACGAGATGGCGTGGGACGAGTGGGAACAACTGAAGGCGTCGGCAGCAGAAAAGCGCTCGACGCACATGCAGATCAACCGACTGCCCCCGAGGACAGACCTGACGATGGGAGTCAGGCTTCACTGACGCCCAGGCCAACCTCGGCGTACCCACCCTGGGTGGCGCCGCTCAACTCCTAGTCGTAGTAGCCCGCGGCCTTCTTGTCGCCAGTCTCGTACGCCGGGGCCGCCTCGCGAACCCGCCAGCCCTGCGCATGCCCCTACAAGCCACTGAAGGCCATCGGCCGTCGTGCCGCGCTGGGGCCGCCCAAAGAGAAGGAACAGGAACATGACCGGCTTTGCGATCTTCATGGCGATCTTCGGCCTGGGGTTCATCGCGCTCGGTCTCGCCAATCACCGGGCGATCTGGTGGCGGTTCCAGGCGCACCGGCACACCGAACCTGCGTCTGCCGAGCCTTCCGATGCAGGGTTCTTCGTCCAGCGGCTGCTGTGTTTCGCCGTGGCCGGCCTCGCGTTCTGGGGTTCTTGGTCCAGCTTTCAGCTCAGCGCGTACGGCCGACCCGACCGTGCGGATCAGGCGGAAGTGCTGGAACGAACCCACGCCGTGGCCGAGTGGATGGACGGATCGACGAGGATCTCGGTGCTGACCTCGGATGACGGCTCCTGGATCGAGCTCATGGATCCACAGCTCAGGGGACCGGAGAGGGACGACCCGACGGCCCTGCTGGTGTGGCGTTCGGGCGAGCTGAATCCGAATGGCAACGTGGAGCACTACGAGGTGAGCAGTTCGGACGGCACCACGTGCCTGAAGGTGACGGCCAAGCCGTCGCCCGAGCAGCCCGGTCCGGAAGGCATGGATCCGAGCTACTTCGACCTGCGCGCCGACGCCTCGGAGGGCCCCTGCACGAAGTGAGCACAGGAACCGCAAACGCTTCCTCTTGAAGTGCCAGGTGAAGAACCGGAAAGGTGTGGCAGATGGCGTGGGACGAGTGGGAACAGCTCAAGACGCAGGCGGCCGGCCGTCAATCGGAGCAGATGCAGCTGAACCAGGTGCCCGCCGAGGGCGGGGGAGGCGGCGGCACCTACGGCGACCTCACGGCTTCCGAGACCGATCTCGCGAAGATCGGCAACAACGCGTTCAAGCTGTTCAACCGGTTGTGGGACGAGGCGCGTGTGGCCGGCCCCAGCAGCTCCAAGGCCGCTGAGGATCTCAAGACCCAGGGCTTCGAACTCGGGGCAGGGCTTGCCCACGTGGCCAAGCGCTGGGACGAGCAGCTCGGCTCCCTCCGGGACGCCTGCTCCCACATCTCGAACCACATGCGGGTGACCAAGAAGATCCACAAGGACGACGAGCACTACATCACCGGGCAGCTGAGCAGCATCGCCACGCTGGACAGCGGCTTCGACGAACGCGTCGGGGAGCCAGGCGCGAAGAACCCGATCTACGGCGAGAAGAAGAAGGACGAGAAGGACAAGGACTAGTCATGGATCTTGAAACCCTTCGCTTCGCGAAGTTCGGCCTTCTCGACGAAGCCATCACCGACTGGACGACCCTGATCAGCAAGCTGGCAAGCCTGAAGGAGGACGCCAACGACGGTCTCCGCGTACAGGCGAACAACGCGAACTGGAGCGGCGAGAACCAGAAGATCTCCAAGCAGTTCATCGGCAGAACGGCCGGTGAGTTCGCCGACGCGCACACCCAGGCCACGTCGATACGCAACATCCTGAGGGACACCTGCAGCGAGCTGAAGGACTACCAGACCAAGCTCATCGACGCGATCGAGCGCGGGCTCAAGAAGAACCTGACCGTCGTCTCCACGGCCGGCGGCGGCTTCACGGTCACCATGAACATCCATCCCGACCGCGCCGCGAAGGGAACGAGCGTCCCCAGTCACACGGAGACGGACGTGACGGCCCTGCGGGACGAGGTACAGAAGCTCCTGGACGGCGCGACCCAGAGCGACAGCTCCGCGACCAAGGTCCTCAAGGCGCTCGTCGACCAGAGCAAGCTCGGCTTCTCCGACGCCAACTACGCGAACCGCGACGCGGCCGCTGACGCGCTCAAGGAGGCCGACGACCTGGCGAAGCTCGCGAAGAAGAAGCCCGAGGACCTCACCGTCAAGGAATTCGACCGACTGAGCGCCGGTCTCAAGAAGTACGCCAACGACGACCTCTTCGCCGAGCGGTTCGCCACGAACCTGGGCGGCAAGGGAACGCTGGATTTCTGGGCCGACCTCAACAAGCCCATGGTCAATCCGGAGCTCATGCACGAACGGCGTGAGCAGATGGACGACCTCCAGAAGAGTCTGAGCCTGACACTGGCAACCGCCAGCCAGAGCGACACGGCCGCCATGGAGACGTGGAAGCGAGACGTCGTCGCGTTCGCCGACAAGCCGCTGGAGAAGAACGGCGGAATGCCTTTCGGCGGTCAGGTCATGAGCAACCTGATGCGGTGGGGCGACTACGACGACAAGTTCCTGAACGAGTACGGCAACAAGCTCGTCGCGGCGGAGAAGAAGCTCACCAACAACGGCGCCCATGTCGCCTGGCAGCCCCTCGGCATGGATCCGCAGCTGAACCACACGGGAACCGACTCCGGCTGGGACCCGATGACCGGCTACTTCAAGGCTCTCGCCAACAGCCCGGCCGCGGCCACCGAGTTCTTCGGCGACACGTTCGTCACGAAGGACGAGGACCACGACTTCAAGGTGGAAGACAAGGACGAGAAGCGGTCTCTCAGCAACTTCGAGTACTTCTTCGAAGAGCGTGACTGGCCCCAGGACTACGACAAGGACCGCGAGGAGAGCATCGCGGGGCGGAACAACTTGGCGATGGCGCTGGAGGCCGCGACCACCGGTCACCCAGCGGGCGAGATGCCGACGGACGACCTGCCGCCGCACTCGGAAGCGCAGGCCAAGCTGATGTCGGAGATCGTCAACTCGGTCGAGGACGACCCCAAGCGGCTCACTGACCACGCCCACATGTCCGACAGCATGGGGCAGATCGCCTCGGAGTACCTGCCCGACATCAACCGTGCGCTCGCGGACGACCCGCACGGGAATACCGACCTGCTCTTCCCTCTGGCGGGCGCCCAAGCCGAACTCGAACACAAGGACGTCTCGGCCTTCCTCGTCACCGTGGGGCAGAGTCCCGATGGATACGCGGCCATCGAAGTAGGTCAGAAGGCTTACATGGCCGATCTCATGGACTACCACCTCAACCCGGACCTGCCGACCGACCAGCGCTACCCACACTCAGCTCAGGAGACGATCGAGGCAATCACCCGCCGTTCCGGAGAGGTGAGCGGAACGCTGTCCATCGGCATGCAGGAAGCCGTCCTGGGTCCGGCCGCCAAGGAGGCGAAGGAGTTCTCCGACTCGGTCGCGCAGCAGAAGAACGCGTGGTCCGGGGCTATCGGAACCGGCATCGGCGTCGGCGTGAGCTACATCGCCACACCGATAGGCGGTGCTGTCGCCAGCGGTGTCGCAAGTACCGTCAGCGGCATGGTCCTCGAGCACATCTTCCAGCAGTCCGAGACCGATGTGCTGACCGAGGCCAGCAAGGAGGCAGGCGGTCTGTGGGAGAAGGGCAAGGAGCTGAGCGCGGATCACGGCCAGATGGCAGCCATCAACGCGGCCAAGGCCCATGGGCTTCCCGATCCGGACAAGGCGGCGGACTGGGCTCTGAAGGGGCGCGACGACGGTTTCTCGGACGCCGCCGCGAACGTCAGGCACATGGCAGACCACCTGACCACGGAGGTTCCCGCAGAATGACACCTGCCAGCACACCCAACGCCCCCGGCCAGGTGGCGGCATATGCGGACCCGGCTCCGAGGCGGAGATCAGCGCGGCGGCTCTCTGCACTCGTTGTGGCCGCCCAGCTCGCACTGGTTCTCACCGCCTGCTCGGAAACGGAGGAGAAGCGGTCCTTCGCCGTGCCGGCGGACCTCTGCGGAACACCGATGCCGACCGCCTCGCTGGACGCGGTACTGCCCAAGAGTGGCAAGACCCTGAAGGCGGACGCGCGAACGCGGGAGGTGGGCCGCACCCACTGCGAGGTTGTCATCGACGACAAGCTCGTTCTCAGTGCCTTCTCGGAGTGGAAGCGAGATGCCTCCGTGACGACGGTGGCCCGCAGCAACCCGTACATCGACCTCGACGAGCACACCAGCGAGGACGGGACGTACGCATGGAGCAACCAGGGCGGGGTCCGTCTCATCCAGTGCCCGGTAGCGGCCAAAGACCATCCCGACATGAACCAACTCTTCGTCAGAGTCCTCATCTACGACAAGAAGTTCTCGGACGCCGACGCGGCCAGGGAGCTGCTACTCGCCTACGCGAAGTCCGTCACCGACTCGACGGACTGCAAAGGGCCCGCGTCATGAGACTGGCCCGCGACCTTCGCAACTGAGTGAACAGCAGAGACCCCGGGAGCCGCCTGTGCGGCTCCCGGGGTCAGTCGCATCGGGACGGACGAAGGGTGGGCACCCCTCGCGCGTGCCCACCCCTGATCGGTGCCCCGAGTCGCCGCCCGCAGCCGGAAGGCTCAGGCGAAGTAGCTGGCGGCCTTCTTGTCGCCACCCATGTAGTCGCCGCCCGCGTTCGCAACGACCTGGCCGATCTGCATGAGGGCGCGGTGGATGTCCGCAGCTTCCTTGTCCCACTTCAGCTGCTCCTGGACGTAGGCGCTGTGCGCCTCGCCCTCCCAGCCGGCGGCAACAGTGGCCATGGCCGTCTTGATCTCCCGCAGGTCCTCCTCGAGCCTCTTGGCCTGGTTGCCGAGCGTGGTCGCCGCAATGTCAAGGCCGTCGTACTTGACGACGAGGTCGTCTCCCGAGTTCATGCCCATGATTCCCTCATCTCACCTGTAGTTGTCACTCGGCTTCCGCAGCCGAGATCGAGTGCGCCCAGTGGTTCTAGAGGCCGGCAATGCCCGACTTGGGAGCGGCGTTCGTGCCGACACCGAGGTCGACGTTGATGGCCTGCACGGCAGCGCGGACGTCGTCCTCCGTACCGTCCTTGATCTTCCTCGAGGCGCTCAGCGCTTCGAGGAACTTCGCAAGGATCGTACCGAGACCCCTCATGGAGGTGTTGATCTCCTGCTGCTTCGCGTTGAAGGCCCCGGCACCGATGCCCTTCCACTGGCCCTCGAGGCTGTCGATCGTGCCCTGAATCTGCTGGAGCTGACCCTTGATCGAGTTGAACTTCTCGAAGAGCTGCTTCTCGAGCTGGATGACTTGCTGGTCTGAAAGCCGCTGGCCCTGTGACACGGTTGCGTTTCCTTTCTGGACTACTGTTGTGACTGGATGCGTTGTGTCTCACCAGATAGCGAGGTGAAGCACAATGAGACGGGAAGGCCTGAACGTGCTTCTGCAGCCCGGCCGTTCGGTCAGGCGGTTCGCCGCCGACGGAGTACGGCGAAGGCCGCTCCGGCGAGTACCACGACGACTGCGGCTCCGCCGAGGATCAGGCCCAACTGGCTGTCGTCCTCGCTCTTCTTGCTGGAGCCTGCCACGACTGCGTCGGAGCCGGGCTTGCCCTTGGAGGGCTGTGACGAAGCTGGTGCAGACGGGGCGGGTGAGGCGGCGGAGCCGCCCCCTGTCTTCTCGTTGGTCAGGGGGCTGATGTCGGGAGCGCCCGGCTTGCCGAGGCCACGGGTTATGTGGGCGTTGGGACGGACGACTCCGTGGCCGTAGTACTCACTAAGAGTGGTCTTGTTGCCGTCCGTTCCGCGACCCGCGCTCTCGAACATGACACGGAGGACCTGGTTTGCGGTCCAGTCCGGGTGCGCGGACCAGATCAAGGCGGCGGAGGCGGAGGCGAGGGCGGTGGCTGCGCTGGTGCCATTGCCACCGTCGCAGTAGCGAGTGAAGTTGGAGTCGCACCAGTACGGGATATCGCTACCCGGAGCCGCAAGGTCCACGAAGTCTCCGTGCTGGGAGTAGTCAGCGACCTGTCCCTCACGGTCAGTGGCACCGACACCGACAACTTCGTTGTATTTGGCGGGATATGTAGGCACGTTGCCCTTCTTGGCAGTGTTACCTACAGACGCGAAGACCAGTTTTCCCTTGCTCTGCGCGTACTTCACGGCCTCCCGCAGCCGCGGATCCCCAAACTCGTTACCGATGGCAACGCTGATGATACGTGCGTCACTGTCCGCAGCGGCCCTCATTGCAACCGAATCATCCCACTCGTTCACCTTCAAATCTTTGGGGAACGACTTAGTCGCGACGCGCATAGGAATGATCTTGGCGCCGGGCGCCAACCCACGCAGGCCGCCGCCCTGCCCCGTACCAGCGATCAATTCGGCCATGGTCGTGCCATGACCCTCGTAGTCGTCAGTAGCCTCACCGGGTGCATCCGTGGCATCAAGTCCCTTGAGAACCTGACCCTTCAGGGACGGCGTGGATGGATTCACACCTGTGTCAATGACAGCGACCTTGATGCCCTCGCCGGTGGCCCTCTTCCAGGTGTCCTCGGCATGCATGGCGTCCAGGTACCACTGCTTCGACTGCACGTCTGCCGCAGTGGCGGTTGGCGCCGCGCCGATAGTCCACGCACCGACCAGGGCCAGCGCGCATGCGAGACCGCGCCAAGCGGGCCTCCTCCATGCACGGCTCGTTCCTGCTGTCATCCCGACTTCCGAACCTTCCCTGTGCTAGTCGATCACTGGCGGTACAGCACCGCGTCGTCGCGCGGTCCACGTCTCCTCGTCCTCGGTCAGGTAGTCGGGACGCGTAGAACCGTTGCGCTCCTCCTCCTGTTCACGGGACTGCTGCTTGCCGGCTCTGGAGCCGGGAGCACTTCCGGTGGTCAGCCGCGCAGTCTGAGCCCCGTTGCGAGGGGTGCCGACAACTCCGTTGACGCTCGGCGTGCCCCTCCCGGCGGGGCGTTGCGCCGCGTTGCCCGCGTTTGCCCCGATCACTCCAGACTGACTGGGTCTCGCTACAGAGGCGCGCCCCTGAGTGCCCCCTTCAGCGCCGATCACAGTTCCGCGAGGGATTCGCGACCCCGTGGAGCCCGTTGTGGAACGCTGCGGCGTGCCTCCGACGATGGGCTCCGTACGACCGGCACGCGGTCCACCTGTTGTACTCGGAGGCGTACGTCCGAATGCCTGCTGGCCCGGCGTGCCGGGCCGACCGACCATAGGGCTCTGACTGGTCGGACCTCCAGCTCGCCCTGTGGCAGGGCCGGACGTCATGGGTCCCGAGGGCCTGCCTACCGGGCTCTGCCTGCCGGACGCGGTGGAGTCGCCCCCGAAGCGTCCCGCCCCGGTGGTGCGTCCAGTTGCCGTCGGGTTATTGGGACCGCCGCCTCTGGGAACGCCCTTGGTGCCTATTGCCCGGGGCGATTCCCCGCGCACGCGGCTCGGCAGCCCCGGCATGGGCGGAACCAAGGGGTTCGTAGGGCCGGATGGGCCAGTGGTTGGCGGGGCCGTCGGTGCAGGGCCGGGCGCTGTGGGGGGAGCAGGCGGTGCCTTGACGCTGTCGATCTCCATCGACGTGTTGCGGTCCGGCACAAGCGGGTTGCCAAGGGATTCCGCCCCAGGAGTACCCTTCGCGGCAATCGCCTCTGCCTGCTGACGCCCCGCGGGACCGACAGCGACCCCTGCAGCATCAGACCTCGAAGCGCTTGTGCCGGACTCCCCGTCTCGTGTCGAGTCTCCCCTCGGCGGCGGCACCCCCGCTTCCAGCGCCTTGGGAAACTGCGGTGGCTCCTGCGCAGCCAGGGACTCCTGCGACACCGCGTAGAACGACGCCAGACGGTTCATCTGGTTGATCGCCTCTTGGCGGTGCTCCTCCGCTTTCACCGCTTGGGCGTACTCGGGATTGTCGTCCCGGCGCTCCGGCAGCGGGAAGTCCTCCACCTTCTTCTGGACCAGTCGGCCGTCCCGTGGAGGCTTCGAGTTACGCACAGAGGTAAGGCCCTCGCTGGCGACCTTCATCTGCTGACCGACGGCGTTTGCGAAGGTGCCGAGTCCGAAGGCGTAACTGACGAGTTCGCTGCCGTACCGCGAGAACTCGGTGGCCGATTCGCCCTTCCACTCGGTGTCTCGGATGTGCTGGGCGAGCTCCTCCGCTGCCTTGTTGAGAGAATCCTTCGCGCCGACGAGCGCAGTACCCGCGTTCTCCAGATCCGACGGGTTCGAGTTCTCCAGAAGGTCGAGCATGGCGTTGAGCTGAGCGCCCTCGAAGCTTGTCTTGCCGAAGAGGCTTCCCGAGCTGCCGAAACCGATGTCGTCCATCATCGCCGAGACGCGCTGGTAGGCGTCGGTGGCGCTGAACCTCGTCTCGATCAGCGCTGAATCAGCCGTTTGCCGCTTCGTTGCCTCGGCCGCCAACTGGTCCGGGGTCAGCGGCTTCTTCTCTTCACTCATCGACAATCACCCCATGTCCTGCGGAGTGGCAGTGTCCTGATCCTTGGGCTGACCATGCTTCTCGCCATGCCCCTTCTCGCGCTTCTCCCACGCCTCGCGCTCCTCGTCCAAACGAGACTGGATCTGGTGGAAGCGGGCCCGCTTGTCCTCTTCCAGGTTGTCGAAGCCGACATCCGCCGCGTGCACGCCAATGGTCAGCAGCTCGATTTGATCGCCCAGCGACTTCGAGAGATTGACGAGCGCCGTGTGGACCCGGTTGTACTGGCTGAAGAAGCCGTCCGCCTCCGCGAAGGGCATGTTGGCGCCGCTGAAGGAGCCGCGCGAAATCCTCTGCTCGGCGACCGTCTTACTGCCACCGGCTCCGCCCTCCAGCTCGCCCAGAAGTTCGTTCACACGCTTCTGGAAAGTCTTCAGTGCGCCTACGCCGCGAACGAGGTCACCAGAACCCCTCGCGCCGCCCCCGCCACCGTCCGCTGGCAGCATTACGACCGATCCTCCCCGTTTGCAGCCATCACAGAAAATTCACACACTGCGACCATGGGTCATGATGACTCATCATTTACTCATACCCACAGGCCACTGTAGCCACAGGGTCTGACAGGCCCAAGTGAGTTGCCTGTCACCCGACTTCCAGAAATGGACGACTGGTCCGACCACTCGTTCGACAACTGGTCGACGATCAGCTGAACCTATGCGGTTGCAATCACCGCCGCATCCGTACATCTACTCATCTCCCCCGCTCAGACCCTCCGCCCCCGCCGCCGCGCATCCCGTACCGTCACCGCGCCGCCGGCGATCGCGGCGACCAGGACCGCGCCGCCCACCACGACGTACGTCGCGAGGCGGGCGTTGCGTTCATCCGCGGTTTCGCCGAGGTGGAGCTTGGCCGGGGTCGGGGCCTCGGCGCGGGTGACGCCCTCGTGGGCGACGGGCTTCTCGAGCGGCTTGTCGTCCTCGGTCAGGGCACGGACCGGGTCGACGACTCCCCAGCCCACGAGCCGGTCGTGGCCCGCGATGGAGCGTTCCGCGGTCTGCTGGATCTGGGCGACGATCTGCTCCTGCGTCCAGTCCTTGTGCTTGCTCTTGATGAGCGCGGCGATGGCCGCGACGTACGGGGCCGAGAAGCTGGTGCCGTTGTCGGCGCAGTGGCCGCCGCCGGGGACCGTGGAGATCATGTCCACGCCCGGGGCCGCGATGCCGACGAAGTCGCCGGACTGGGAGAACGCCGCGCGTTCGTTGTTGCGGTCGGAGGAGGCAACGGCCAGGACGCCTTCGTACGAAGCCGGGTAGGTCTTCTTGACATTGCCGCCCAGGCCGTCGTTGCCCGCGGAGGCGACAACGACGATGTTTTGGTCCAGGGCCTTGTCGATGGCCTGCTTCAGCAGAGGAGTGGGCACCACGGCGTTGGCCGTGTCCTGGGAGATGTTGATGACACCGGCTTTCTCCGCCACCGCATGGTTGATGGCGTCGGCCAGGGTCTCCGCCGTGCCGTGGCCCTCGGCGTCGTTCTGTTTGACGGGGATGATCGTGGCATCGGGGGCGAGGCCGACGAACCCGGTGCCCTTGGCGGGGCGGGCGGCGATGATGCCGGCGACCTTGGTGCCGTGGCCCACGGTGTCCGTGGTGCCGCTCTCGTTGCCGCGCTCGATCTCCTGGCCCTTCTTGTCCTTCTTGGGCAGGAGGTTCTTGCCGCTCTTCACGTCCACGGCAGCAGTCAGCTGCGGATTCTTGACATCCACGCCCGTGTCGATGACGGCGACCCGCACCCCCTTGCCGGTGGACTGCTTCCACAACTCGTCCAGCAGCACGCGCTGCAGCGCCCAGGGGCGGCCCTCGTACTTCTTGCTGGGGAAGGTGCACTGCGTGGTCGTGTCCGCCACCGCAGGGGCGGCCGGCACGCCGAGGAAGGCGAGCGTGAGGGCCGCCATGGCGGCCGGCATGCGCCGGTGCGTGTAGGTCATGTCAGGCTCAGTCCTCACGAACCCTGCGGCAGGCTCGCGGCGCTGGTGGACAGGCGGGGGCCGGTGGGCAGGAGGGTGGACCAGGCGGCGGGCACCGGTACGGGTTCGACGTCCTTGTATCCGAGCCTGTTCTGGGCCTGCCGCGCCTCCTGCACCCGGGCCTCCTTCTCCTTCTTCGAGCCGGAGGAGCCGATGCCGGATTCGTCCGTCGCGCTGTCGCCGTTGGACTGCATGGCGTAGCGCAGTCCGGTGTCGGTGACCAGGAAGAGAAAGCCCGTGTCGGTCCGGGAGCCCTTGAACTGACGGAACAACTGTCCGGACCCCGGAGTGACGTAGGCACTGCTCGATCCGGTGGGCAGGGTCGCGGGGAAGTCGGTGCCCGCCCAGGTGCTGAGGGTGGTCGAGCCGTCCTCGTCCACCTCGCGCAGGACGTTGCACACGGTGTTGCGGCTTCCCTCCCCCGTGCCCGCCGAGTTGACGGGCGTCGGGGCGTGCACCGGCCACTTCTTGTCCTGGCCGAACGCCTCACCGGGCTGAAAGGTCGCGGCGCTGACGGCCTTCGCACGTCCGTCCTGGCCCAGGTCGATCAGGTCCCGGCTGTTGAGGAGGAGCTTCGCCGTGAAGTCGGTAATGGGGGCGACCCGGCCGCGCAGGACGACGTACTGCTGGTTCTTCATGCCGTCGGTGGCGGTGAGGACCATGCCCACCTTGTTCACGTCGTCCGGCAGCTTGCCGGGGACACCGGCGTCCTGGCCCGCGCCGGGAATCGTGGGGAACGCAATCTTGTCGCCCTTGTGGAGGGTGTCGAGCCACGCGGGGGACACGCGCTGGGCCGCCCGGCCGAGGCCCACGATCTGGCGCAGCAGCAGTTCGTCGTTCTCGACGGGGTATGCGGTGCCGTCGGCGTCGACGACGTAGCGGGTCTTGTCGGCCTCCACGTACATCAGCTCGCCGCCGCGCAGCCGGTTCGCTCCCTCGGTCTTCTTCTCCTCACGCTCGGCGAGGACGAAGGCGGCTTTCTGGATGGCCCTGCCGCCCTCACCCGGCCGTTCACAGACGGCCCAGCGCTTGGCGACTCCGGCGTCCTTGGCATCGGGCAGCCGGTCGGGGGCGTACGGGATGCCGAGGGTGGCACCGTGCGGGATCTTGCCGCTGTCGAGCACGGACTCGTCGACGTTGATGACCTTGCCCTTGTCGGCGTTGAGCAGGAGCTTCGCCGACGACATGTTGAGGACCGGGTGGAGCTGTGTCTTGTTGCCGGTCTTCAACACGACATAGCGAGTGGTCGACTTGCTGGCGATGATGACGTTCTCACCGGGCCTGTCCCAGTCCCGCGGAGCCACCGGTTTGAACATGCCCCACGCGCCGAAGACCGCGAGGACCACCACGGCGACGATGGCTCCGGGCACCACCGCACGCAGCGGACGAGGCGCCCCCTCCTCCGAGCCGGTCGTGTTCGGCTGTACGAACTGCGCGACCAGTCTCCGCTTCGCGAAGGTGTATGCGTTGAGTTCGTCCCGACGTGATGCCATCTGTCCGCTGTCCCTCTCCCCGCTGAGCGACCAGGTTGCCACACCCTCGTCATGGGACCCGTCGCCGTGCCGCCCCTACTATGCCTGGTGACGCCTGCTCCCCACTGCTCAGGTAGGGTGATCGCCCGGTCAACGCCCATGGGAATTCGGCAAATACGGACACGAGGGGGCAACGCGGCGATGGGTACGGCGACGCGCGCGCGCAATGGGCGGACTTCCGGACGCGCCCCTGACAGTTCCCGGCGGCAACGCAGCAACGCAGCGGCGAGCAGCGCGCCCCGGGCGGTCCCCGCCTCGACGACTCTGCGGCCCCTGTCGCGTACCAGCCGGATCGGTCCCTTCCAGCTGCGGCAGTTGGTGCTCGTCGAGCTGGCGCTCGCGCTGGTCGTGGTCGGTGCCGCGCTCGGCGGCCTCTGGCTGATACCCGCGATGGTCGTCGCCTCGGTCCTGGTACTCCTCGCGGTGGTGCGTCGGCGCGGTCATGCCGTACAGGACTGGCTGTCGACGGCGCTCGGCCTCCGTGCGCGCCGACGCGCTGCCATGCCCTCCTCCGCCGATCTCGATCCCTCACTGGCACCGGTCGCCGAAGCGATGCCGGGAGTCCGGCCGTTCACCTACGTGGACCGTGACCGGCGCACGGTGGGAATGCTCGGCGACGGCACTTTCCTCACGGCCGTCGTACGGGTCGAGGCGAGCGGTTCCGCGCTGCGTCCCGCCTTCGGCGCGCGGGCTCTGCCCCTGTCGCTGCTCGGCGGGGCGCTCAAGGTCGACGACATCACGCTGGAGTCGGTGCAGCTGGTGCAGCAGGTGCGGTCGGCGCCCGCGCCCCATCTGCCGCAGCAGTCGGTGGCGCGGCTCTCGTACGCACCGCTCCAGGAGCGCACCGGCGCACCGGCGCTGAGGATGACATGGGTGGCGGTGAAGCTGGACCCGGAGCTCTGCCGCGAGGCGGTCGAGGCCCGCGGCGGCGGGGTGGAAGGCGCTCAGCGCTGTCTCGTACGCGTCGCGGACCATGTGGCGAGCCGTCTCGCCGGAGCCGGGTTCCAGGCCCTGGTCCTGGACCAGGAGGAACTCAACTCGGCGATGGCGACTGCTGCCTGCTCGAGTCCGAAGGCCACGGCCCTCGCAGGCCAGCCCGGAGTCGCGCCCCAGCGCCGGACGGCCGAGACTTCGCGGGTCTGGCGCTGCGACGACCGCTGGCACACGACGTACGCCGTGGGCCGCTGGCCCGAGTTGGGACGCGGAGCACAGCCGCTGCCGAAGTTGGTGTCGACCCTCACCTCGACCCCGGCCTATGCGACCACCTTCAGCCTCACCCTGCGGCGGGGCGCGCACAAGGGAGCCATGACCGTGGGCGGCCATGTCCGGATCACCGGCGGCTCGGACACCGAACTGGTGGGAGTGCGAAGGGCGCTGGAGCGGGCCGCCCGGTCGGCGAAGGTCGGCCTGCAACGGCTGGACCGCGAGCAGCTGCCCGGCGCACTGGCGACGATGCCTCTGGGAGGTGCCCGATGACGGGTGTGACGACCGGATCAGTGCGTGGGCTGCGGGGGCTGTTCGGCCCGCGCCACGCGGGGCACACGGTGCCGGCGGACGATCTCGGGACGCTGTCCCTGCCGGTCGGGGACGACGGCGTCGTCATCGGTGACGACGCCGAAGGCCGCCCTCAGATGGTCGGCTTTCACCGCTCGACACCGTACGACGTACTGCTGATCGGCGGGCTCTGGACCGCCCAGATAATGGCGCTCCGCGCGGCCGGCACGGGTGCCCGGGTGGCGGTCGAAACCGGGCGCGCCCAGGCCTGGACCACGCTGGCGCAGGCGGCGGGCGCGGGCCTGGAGTGCATCACGCTCCACGATGTGGGGCGCGTGCCGCCCATGGGCGCCACGGTCGGCAGCCCCGTGGTCGTTGTCCGGGACTGCGGCATGCGGCCGCCCCGGGGGCGGGTGGTGTCGTCGCCCTGGCAGTCGGTGCTGACGCTGCTGCCGTATCTGAGCCCGGTCGCACCGCGGCTGCTGCGCGACTCGACGCTGGTGGGGGTGCAACGGGTCTCGCCGCAGGAGGCGGAGCAGATGGGCCGGATCCTCGGGCTGGCCCGGGCCGAGAGCGACGCGCTTCCGACGCTGGCGGACGGTGTCACGCTCTGGGTCTCGGGACGTGAGCGGCACTGGGTGATGACGACCGCGACGGACGCCGAGACCGGGCTGCTGGGCGTGGCCCGCCGGATGGACTGAGGAAGCGTCCTCGGCGTCGGCGTCGGCGTCGGCGTCGGTGGGGGCGTCGGCGTCGGCGTCGGTGGGGGCGTCGGCGTCGGCGTCGGTGGGGGCGTCGGCGTCGGCGTCGGTGGGGGCGTCGGCGTCGATGCTTGGCGCTGGGCGTCGAGCAGCAGCCGCGAGGGGCGTCGGAGGGGCGGGCGCACGACGCGACCGGCCGGGCTCAGCCCCGAACGTCCGCAGCCCGTCCGGGAACGGGAGTGGCCCCCCGCTGGATAGGATGCCGGTGTGACCCTGGCAACATCCAACTGTGCGCAATCTCCTGGGGAATGCGGCACGTCCGGTCGGTCCAGGGCACGTTCGACGCGGCACCACCGAAAGGAAGCGTGGCTCATGGGGAGCGCACAAGAGAAGGACGAGCTGTACGCACTCGACATCTCCGGCGTCGGGTGGCACGGCGCTCCCGGCACCAGCCCGGACGAGGAGCGGGTCGAGATCGCCTACCTGCCTGGCGGTGCCGTCGCAATGCGCTCGTCGACGGAACCGGACACTGTGCTGCGGTACACCGAGGCCGAGTGGCGGGCGTTCGTCCTCGGCGCGCGCGACGGGGAGTTCGACCTGCGCTGAGCTCCTGCGCCCGGGCAATCCCCGACATGTCGGGACCACATCCGGAAGTTGGCAGCCTGCCTTGCGGAGGGGTGCTGGGCAGCGCTGCCACTTGCCGGTTCCGTGATGCCTCGACCGGCCGCGGTCCGTACGGGTTTGACCGCTTCGACCCTCACGCTCCGGCGTACCCATGTCACTCGGGGGCAGGGGTGATGTACGGGACAGTCGATGGCGGGCGGTCCGCCCTGCCGTACTGACACCGTTGACGATTAGGGTGGGTCAGGGCGCGGCAAGAACCTGCCGGCAGGTGCGCGGCGTCCCAAAGGGGGAGAGCCGGGCGGACCGGACGACGGTAGCGGTCGCCCCCACCCACCACGGCACGAGGGTGCTCGACCACAGGAGGCAAAGTGAACGGCGATCGGGACGAGATCCGCGGGGGTTGGAACATGCCCGTCGATGATCAGTCCGACGCGGAGCCCGCAGAGATGACGGGTGAGTTCACCATCGACTACACCCCGCCGGCCTGGTACACGCAGAACGCGTCGGGGGAACCGGCGGCCGGCTCGGGTGCGCAGGGAGCGACGCCTCCGCCGCCGCCCGGGGCGCCGATAGCGATGCCGGGACTGCCCCAGGGCAGCGGCTTCGAGCCGAACTGGGCGCCCGCGCCGACGCCCGGGCCCGCCGCACCGGCGCCTGCGCCTGCTGCCCCCGCACCCGGGGCAACCCCCGTGTCCACGCCTGCGCCCGCGGCAACCCCTGTGCCCGAGCCTGTTGCCCCGGCCCCTGCGCCCGTTCCTCCGGCTCCTGCTGTTCCTGTGGCTCCCGCCCCGGTTGTCGCTTCTGCCGACTCGGGGCCCGGCGCGCCGCAGCCGTTCGGCGGTGGGGATGTGGAGAGCGGGGCGACGATGCGCTTCTCCCCCGCCGCGCTGAAGCGTGAGATCGCGGAGCGGGAGGCTGCTGCCGCGGCTGCGGCCGGGGGCACCGGCGGCGTCGGCGGCAACGACGTCGAGCCCGAGGCTCCCGCGAGCACGGGTCCGGGTACGGAAGGCACCGTGGACGGCGGGGCCGTTGACGGTCCCGAGACCGCGGCGGACGAGACACCGCGCACCGACACCAGCACCGATGCCGGCTCCGGAGCACCCGAAGACGCAGCCGAGGTTCAGGACGCGGGCACCGACGCGGACTCCGCCCCGGCTCATGGTTCTGCCGACGACTCGGCTCAGGACTCCGCCACCGAGGGGCCGGCCGACGCCGCGCCAGCTGACGCCGCACCCGCCGATTCCGTTCCTCAGGACTCCGCTCCACAGGGCTCCATCCCCCAGGGCTCCGCTCCGCAGGACGCTGCTCCCGTGGACGGCCCGCAGGGCGTCGCGCCCGGTCCGGCCGCCGCCCAGCCCTGGTCTCCCGCACCGGCCGCGCAGGGCGGGGCCCTGCCCCCGCTGCCGCCCGCGTTCCCGCCCGCCGCGCCGAGTGCCGCGCCCCAGTGGCCCGCACAGCAGCCTCCGGTGCAGCATCAGCCGACCCCTGCACCCGCACCCGCCGCGGACGCCGGTCCGCAGCAGGGCGGCTACGGCTTCCCGCAGCCGGGGACCGGAACCGGGACCCCGAACCTGCCCGCGCAGCAAGGCGGTTACGGGTTCCCTCTGCCGCCGCCGCAGCAGCAGCAGCAGCCCCAGGCCGACGCGCCCGCCCCGCAGGCACCCCACGCGCCCCACGCCCAGGCACCGGCCCCGCACGCACCGCAGGCACTGCAGGGGACAGCCCCCGTGCCGCCCGCTGTCCCCGGGCCGAACCCGCAGGTTCCGCAAGGCGGTTACGGCTTCCCCCAGGCCGCCCAGCCGCAGCCCGCCGCCCCCGGGCTGAACCCCCAGGTTCCGCAAGCTCCGCAGGTCCCACAGGTTCCGCAAGGCGGATACGGCTTCCCCCAGGCCGCCCAGCCGCAGCCCGGCGTGCCCGCCCAGCTGCCGCCTCAGGCACCGCACGCACCCCAGGCGCCGAACCTCCCCGCGCCCGCCACGCCCCACGCGCCCCACGCACCCGCGCAGCAGACACCGGGCCAGGGCCAGGGCCAGCCGCAGCCTCCCGCCGCGGCCCCCGTCGACCCGCGGTCCGGTGGCGCCTGGCCGACGCCCGTCACGCACGACCAGCGTGAGCGTTCCGTGCCGGGCGCACCGCTCGGCTACACGGCGGCGGTGGAGCTCTCCTCCGACCGCCTCATGCGCAACAACAAGCAGAAGGCCAAGTCGAGCCGTAACCCCTCCGGCGCCGCCGCCCGTTTCAAGCTCGGCGGCAAGAAGGAGGAGGCCGAGCGCCAGCGCAAGCTCGAACTGATCCGTACGCCGGTGCTGTCCTGCTACCGGATCGCGGTCATCAGCCTCAAGGGCGGCGTCGGCAAGACCACGACGACCACCGCGCTCGGTTCGACGCTCGCCACCGAGCGGCAGGACAAGATCCTGGCGATCGACGCCAACCCGGACGCCGGCACGCTGGGCCGCCGGGTGCGCCGCGAGACCGGGGCGACCATCCGCGACCTGGTCCAGGCGATCCCGTACCTGAACTCGTACATGGACATCCGCCGGTTCACCTCACAGGCGCCTTCCGGTCTGGAGATCATCGCCAACGACGTGGACCCGGCCGTCTCGACGACGTTCAACGACGAGGACTACCGGCGCGCGATCGAGGTGCTGGGCAAGCAGTACCCGATCATCCTCACGGACTCCGGCACCGGCCTGCTCTACAGCGCGATGCGCGGGGTGCTGGACCTCGCCGACCAGCTCATCATCATCTCCACGCCGTCGGTGGACGGCGCGAGCAGCGCGAGCACCACGCTCGACTGGCTGTCGGCGCACGGCTACGCGGACCTGGTGCAGCGCTCGATCACCGTGATCTCGGGTGTCCGCGAGACCGGCAAGATGATCAAGGTCGAGGACATCGTGCAGCACTTCGAGACCCGCTGCCGCGGGGTCGTGGTGGTGCCGTTCGACGAGCATCTGTCGGCGGGCGCCGAGGTCGACCTGGACATGATGCGTCCGAAGACCCGTGAGGCGTACTTCAATCTGTCCGCGATGGTCGCCGAGGACTTCGTACGGGCGCAGCAGGTACAGGGGCTGTGGACGTCGGAGGGCCAGGGCCACCAGCCGCCGCACATGGCGCCGCCGATGCCGAACCAGCCGTACGCGGGTCAGCAGCCGGCCCAGCCGTACGCACCGGACCCGCAGCAGCCGCCGTACGGGGGACAGCCTCCGTACGGGGGACAGCAGCCGTATCCGCCGCAGCCGAGTGTGCAGCAGCCGTGGCAGCAGTCGCAGCCGTCCCAGGCGCAGTCCGTGCCGAGCCCTGCCGGACAGCCTCCCGCGCAGCAGCAGCCTCCGCAGCCGCAGCACGGCCGGCCGGCGCTCCCGCCGCAGCCCTTCCCGGGCCAGCAGGGCCAGCACGGTCAGCCGGGCCAGGCACCCGCTCAGCCGGGCCAGCCCGAGCTCCAGGGCCCCGTCCCGCCTGCCGGTTACGGCTACCCGCATCAGCAGCCTCCGCAGGCGCCGCCGGCCCCTCAGCAGTAGGGCGTCAGCGGTTTAGACCTCTGAGGGCTCGCACCGTTCTCCACGGTGCGGGCCCTCTCGCATTCGCCCAGCACACAAGGGGTTTGACGCCATGTCGCCACATCGTTGACACGTCTAGACCACGCTGATAGACCTTCGCTTCACCAGTTGGCGCCCACAAGATCCACGTGCGTCCTCCAAGCGAGTTACGACGCGAGGTCAACGTCCTATGATCACAACGGCTCCGCCCCACACCTCACGCCGGCGTCCGTTCCTCCGGCTGATTCTCGCCACCGGCATCGCGGCCTCGGCGCTCGTGGCCGTGCCGTCGCACGCCGCGGCGACCGACGACAAGGACGGCCAGGACAGCAAGGACGGCAAGGGCCGGGTCCTCACGGTCGCCGTCTCGCAGAGCGTGGACTCCCTCAGCCCGTTCCTGGCGCAGCGGCTGATCTCCACCACCGTCCACCGGCTGATCTACGACTACCTGACGAACTACGACGTCAAGGACGCACATCCGGTCCCTGGCCTCGCCACCGAGTGGTCGTCGTCCCCGGACAAGCTGACGTGGACGTACACCATCCGCAAGGACTCCACCTGGTCCGACGGCGAGAAGGCCACGGCCGAGGACGCCGCCTGGACCTTCAACAGGATGATGACGGACGAGAACGCCGCCACCGCCAACGGCAGCTTCACGGCCAACTTCAGGAAGGTCACCGCCCCCGATCCCGGCACGCTCGTCATCGAACTGAAGAAGCCACAGGCGACGATGACCGCCCTGGACGTCCCGATCGTGCCCAAGCACGTCTGGGAGAAGGTCGGCGACTTCTCGAAGTTCAACAACGACAAGCAGTTCCCCGTCGTCGGCAACGGCCCGTTCGTCCTCACCGACTTCAAGGTCGATCAGTACATCAGGCTCAGGCCCAACAAGAACTTCTGGCGTGGCGCACCGAAGTTCGACGAGCTGGTGTTCAAGTACTACAAGGACGGTGACGCGGCGGTCGCGGCGCTTCGGAAGGGCGAGGTGTCCTTCGTCTCCAACCTCACCCCGGCCCAGGCGGCGTCACTCAGGAACGCCGAGAACATCAAGGTCAACGACGCTCCGGGCCGGCGCTTCTTCGCGCTCGCCACCAACCCCGGCGCCCGGGCCAGGGACGGCGGGACGTTCGGCAGCGGACACCCCGCGCTGCTCGACCCGACGGTGCGCAAGGCGCTGTTCCACGCGGTCGACCGCAGGACCATCGTCGACAAGGTGTTCCAGGGCCATGCGGTGGAGGGCGAGGGGTACATCCCGCCGCGCTTCGGCCCGTACTTCTGGAAGCCGGCCGCGGACCGGAGGATCGGGTACGACCCGGCCAAGGCGGCCGCACTCCTCGACCGGGCCGGATACCGCAAGACCGGCAGCGGCAAGCGCGTGGGCAAGGACGGCAGGGCGCTGGACCTGCGGATCCTCTGCCACGCCACCGATCCGAACGACAAGGCGATCGGCAAGTACCTCCAGGAGTGGTGGGGCGCGCTCGGCGTCGGGCTGAAGGTCGACTGTCTCGACAACGTCTCCGACCCGTGGCTCAAGGGCGACTACGACCTGGCGTTCGACGGCTGGTCCGTCAACCCCGACCCGGACTTCGTCCTCTCCATCCACACCTGCGCGGCCCTGCCCGCCACGCCCAAGGACACGGGCGCCACCGACAACTTCATCTGCGACAAGCAGTTCGACGACCTGTACGCACAACAGGCCGTGGAGTACGACGCGGCCAGGCGCAGCGCCCTGGTCAAGCAGATGCAGGCCCGGCTGTACGACACCGGGTACATGAATGTCATGGCGTACCCGAACGCGGTGGAGGCGTACCGTACGGACCAGATCAAGTCCATCACGACCATGCCGGAGGCCGCCGGCAACCTCTACGGCCAGGACGGCTACTGGAGCTGGTGGTCCGCCGAACCGGCTGCCGGGAGCGGCGCCGCGACGTCGGCCGGCGGGGGTTCCTCCACGGCCGTGGCCATCGGCATCGGGGTGTCCGTCGTCCTGGTCGTCACGATCGGTGTCATCGGCAGCCGGCGCCGCCGTGCCACCGCGGAAGACCGTGAGTAGCCGATGAGCAGCACCACGAGCACCACGACCGGCTCCGTCCCGGCCGAGGCGGCGCGGCCACCCGGATCCCCCGAGGCCCGCGCCGCACGCGGCCGCGGTGCGAGCGCGTATCCGGTATATGTGGCGGGCAAGCTGGGCGGCGCGGCCGTGTCGCTGTTCGCCGTCCTCGTCACCAGCTTCTTCCTCTTCAGGATCGTCCCCGGCGACCCGGTCAAGGCCATGACGCACGGTATGCCGACCAGCGAGGGGCAACTGGCCACGCTGCGCCGTCAGTTCGGTCTCGATCTGCCGCTGTGGCAGCAGTTCACGGAGTACTGCGCGGGCGCGCTCACGGGCGATCTGGGCACGTCGTACCAGTTCCACGCCCCGGTCGGCGAGCTCATCGGACAGAAGCTGCCGGCGACGCTGCTGCTCACCGGGGTCGCCGTGGTGATCTACTCGGCGCTCGGGCTGTGGCTCGGTACGCGCTCCGCGTGGCGGCACGGCGGGCTCGGCGACCGGCTCAGCACGGGGGTGGCACTGACCCTGTGGTCGGTGCCGTCCTTCTGGCTCGGCCTGCTCCTGATCATCACCTTCTCGGTGGGCGTCGGGCCGCTCCCGGGCCTGTTCCCGACCGGCGGCATGGAGTCCGGCGACGCCACGGGCTTCGCGTACGTCCTGGACGTCGCGCACCACATGGTGCTGCCGGTGCTGACGCTGGTCGCCGTCGGGTACGCGCAGACGCTGCTGGTGATGCGTTCCTCGCTGCTGGACGAGATGGGCAGCGACTATCTGACGACGGCCCGGGCGAAGGGGCTGCGGGACGATGCCGTACGGCGCCGGCATGCCGTTCCCAACGCGCTGCTGCCGACCGTCACGATGGTCTTCATCAACCTCGGTCATGTGGCCGCCGGGTCGATCCTCGTCGAGACGGTCTTCTCCTGGCCGGGGCTCGGCGGACTGTTCTACCAGGCGCTGAGCGTGCCCGATCTGCCGCTGGTGCAGGGGCTGTTCGTGGTCTTCGCCGGCGCGATGATCCTGATGAACCTCCTGGCCGATCTGCTGTATCCGCTGCTCGACCCGAGGGTGGGCCGATGACGAGGTCTCTGCTCTGGACACGCCGACGCGACTCGGTGGCCCGGTTCTGGCGCGCGTACCGTACCCACCGGGCGGGGGTCGTCGGCCTCGGCGGACTCGCGCTGCTCGCCCTGGTCGCGCTCGCCGCGCCGGTGCTCGTCGGGAGCGACGTGCAGAGCGTCACCAACGCGCCGGGGACTGCGCTGGAGTCCCCCAGCTCCGCATTCCCGCTCGGGACGGACCAGTTCGGGCGGTCGCTGCTGGGGCTGCTGATCTGGGGCGCGCGGATCTCGCTCACCGTGGGGCTGCTCGCCGCGGCGCTGTCGGTGGGCATCGGCACGCTCGTGGGCATCATCGCCGGGCACTACGGCGGCCGGCTCTCGACGGTCGTCATGCGGATCACCGACTGGTTCCTGGTGATGCCGACGCTGGTACTGGCGATCGTCCTGGCCACGGTGCTGTCGCGGAGTGTCTGGACGGTGATCCTTGCGATCGGCGTCACGACGTGGCCGACGACGGCGCGGCTGGTGCGCGCGCAGACGATCGCGGTCGAGTCGCGCCCGTACATCGAACGGGCGAGGGCGCTCGGCGGCGGGCACGGACACGTCATGGCCCGCCATGTGCTGCCCAATGTGATGCCGCTGGTCCTGGCCCAGACCACGCTCGGCATCTCCACCGCGATCCTGACGGAGGCGACGCTCGCGTTCCTCGGGCTCGGCGATCCGTCGGTGGTGTCGTGGGGCGGCATGCTCCAGGACGCGCGGGAGGCGGGCGCGGTGTCGTCGGGGCACTGGTGGTACCTGGCCCCGCCGGGGATCGCGGTGGCGCTGGTGGCGCTGGCGTTCACGCTGTGCGGGCGGGCGGTCGAGTCGGTGCTCAACCCGAAGCTGGGAGTGGGTCGTTGAGCCTCCTCGAGATCAAGGACCTGAGGGTCACGTACGGGACGGGGGCGGCAGCCGTGCCCGCCGTACGAGGTGTCGACCTGACCGTGGAGACGGGCCGGAAGCTGGGCCTCGCAGGCGAGTCGGGGTGCGGGAAGTCCACGCTGGCACTGGCGCTGCTGCGGCTGCTGCCCGCTTCGGCCCGGCTGACCGGGGAGATCCTGCTGGACGGCGAGGACGTCCTCACCATGAAGTGGGGGCGGCTGCGGGCCGTACGGTGGGCGGGCGCGTCGATCGTCTTCCAGGGCGCCATGCACTCGCTCAACGCCGTGCACCGGATCGGGGAGCAGATCGCCGAGCCCCTGCTCGTGCACCGGCAGTCGACACCGGGCGCGGCGCGCAGGCACGTGGGCGAGCTGCTGGAGCAGGTCGGGCTGCCGGCCGCGCGTGCGGAGGCGTATCCGCACGAGCTGTCCGGCGGGCAGCGGCAGCGCGTGATGATCGCGATGGCACTCGCCTGCGGCCCACGGCTGATCGTCGCGGACGAGCCGACGACCGCGCTGGATGTGATGATCCAGGCGCAGATCCTGCGGCTGATCGAGCAGCTCGTGGCCGAGCAGGACATCAGCCTGCTGATGATCAGCCACGATCTGGCGGTGCTCGCCGACACGTGCGACCGGCTCGCGGTGATGTACGCGGGGCGGGTGGTGGAGGAGGGCCCGGCGCGAGACGTGTACGACGCGGCTGCGCATCCGTACGGGCGGGCGTTGTCGGCGGCGTTCCCGCGCATCGGGGACCCGGCGTCGCGTCGGGCGCCGCGGGGGCTGCCCGGGGACCCGCCGGACCCTTCGGCGCTGCCGGACGGCTGTACGTTCCATCCGCGCTGCCCCGTGGCGCTGGACGCGTGCGCGCGGGACGAGCAGGAGCTGCGCGGGGCGGGGGCGGGACGGCGGGCCGCGTGTGTGCACGCGGGTGCACCGGAGGAAGCATGAGTGCTGTCGAGGAGTCCAGGATGACCGTCGCCCCCCTGCTGTCGGCCGCAGGTCTGCGTGTGGCCTTCCCCGGGCGCCGGGGCGCACCGGCGGCGCGCGCCGTCGACGGGGTCGATCTGGACATCGGCGCCGGGGAGATCGTCGCGCTCGTCGGCGAGTCCGGCTGCGGCAAGACGTCGCTGGCGCGGACGCTGCTCGGCCTCGTGGAGCCCACGGCGGGCCGTATCGCCTTCGGCGGTGCGCCGCTCTCGTACGGCTCCCGGGCGCTGAGGGCGTACCGCAAGCGGGTGCAGCTGGTGCTGCAGGATCCGAGCGGGTCGCTCAATCCGCGGCACACGGTGTACGACGCGGTGGCGGAGGGCCTGCGGATCCACGGGTACGAGGGGGACGAACGCGCCGCGGTCGCGGAGGCCCTCTCGCGCGCGGGTCTGCGGCCGCCCGAACGCTTCTTCCTCCGCTACCCGCACGAGCTGTCGGGCGGCCAGCGCCAGCGCGTGGTCATCGCGGGCGCGCTGGTCCTCCAGCCCGAACTCATCGTCGCCGACGAGCCGGTGGCCTCACTGGACGCCTCGGTGCGGGGCGAGATCCTCGCGCTGCTGCTGCGGCTGCGGGACGAGCTGGGCCTCTCCGCGCTGGTGGTGACCCACGATCTGGGCCTGGCGTGGAACATCGCGGACCGGGTCGCCGTCATGTACCTGGGCCGGATCGTGGAGACGGGCCCGGTGGAAGACGTCCTGACGAACCCTCGACACCCGTACACGCGGGCGCTGCTGTCGGTGCTGCCCGAGTCCACCGAACCGCCGGTGGTCCTCACCGGCGAACCCCCGGACCCCTCCCGCATCCCGGCCGGCTGCCGCTTCCACGCCCGCTGCCAGATCCTCGCCTCGGGCGAAGCGGACGCCGCGGGCATCGCCACCCGATGCCGCACGGACGACCTCCCGATCCTCCCGGGCTCGGGCCCGAAGGCCGTGGCCTGCCACTGGGCGACGGTGCGCTGAGTCAGCCCGAGTCACGTACCGGGCGAGGCCCGCCGCCGGAGGCGCTACGCGTCGTACTCCGTCGTCAGTTCGCGCGCACGCTTCACGTCGTTCGCGATCGCGTCCAGCAGGGCCTCGATGGACTCGAACTTCGCCATGCCGCGCACGTACGCGAGGAAGTCGACGGCCACGTGCAGCCCGTACAGGTCGAGGCCGACGCGGTCGATCGCGTACGCCTCGACCGTGCGGTCCGTGCCGTCGAACTGGGGGTTCGTGCCGACGGAGATCGCGGCCGGCATGCGTTCGCCGTCCGCGGTGAGCCAGCCGGCGTAGACACCGTCCGCGGGGATCGCGGTGTGCGGGAGGGTTTCGACGTTGGCCGTCGGGTAGCCCAGTTCGCGGCCGCGCTGGGCGCCGCGGACGACGACGCCCTCGACGCGGTGCGGGCGGCCGAGGATCTCCGCGGCGCCCTCGACGTCGCCTTCGGCGATCAGGCGGCGCGTCAGCGTGGAGGAGAAGGGCTCGCCGCCGCCCGCCTCACCGCGCACGTACAGGTCGACGACCTCGACCTCGTAGTCGTAGGTACGGCCCAGCTCGGCCAGGAAGTCCACGTTCCCCGCCGCCTTGTGGCCGAAGCGGAAGTTCGGGCCCTCTATCACCGCGCGCGCGTGGAGCTTGTCCACGAGGACCTTCACGATGAAGTCCGCGGGCGACAGCTTCGAGAACTCCGAGGTGAACGGGAGGATCAGCACGGCGTCCACCCCGAGCTCCGCCATCAGTTCCGCACGCCGGTGGTGCGCCGCGAGCAGCGGAGGGTGGCTGCCGGGGCGGACGACCTCACTGGGGTGCGGGTCGAAGGTCACCACGACCGACGGCACGCCCAACTCGCGGGCGCGTTCCACGGCCCGCCCGATGATCAGCTGGTGGCCCCGGTGCACACCGTCGTAGGAACCGATGGTGACGACGCTGCGCCCCCAGTCCTGGGGGATGTCCTCCAAGCCACGCCAGCGCTGCACTGTGACCGCTCCTCGCCCGAACCCGAATCGAACCTGTGTGCGTGAGGACGACCGCTCACGCAGGTCTAAGACTGCCATGCCCGCGGTGCTCCGTTCGCATCGGCACCGGGCTGCCCGGCGCCTCCGCCGGTCGCAGCGGTTTCGCGCCCTCGGGAACGCACATGAGCAGCGGCTCGAGGACGGCGAGCGTGGGAGCGACAGTAGGTCCACGGTGATCGCCGGAAGAAGGTGGCGGGACGAAAGCGCCCCCAGTGCCCCCTCGGATCACTCCGAGCGCCTGCTCGATGGTGTGAATCCGTGCGACGGGGCGGACAGACACCCTCCGAGGGGGATCGTGGAGCGGGCAGCGGCCGTGCCCGCTCCACGATGGGAACCCCTCGGTGTAAAGAGGGAAGGCCTGGGTGAAAGAGGCCTCAGCCGAAGACCGCGAGGCTCTTCGCCTTGCCCTTCTGCTGTTCGACCAGCGCCAGGAACCGGTCCTCCGGACCGAAGACGGCCACCGGCCCCTTCGTGTCGTACGCCGGCATGTCCAGCCGTACGCCGTTGATGAGCAGCCGGGCCCGCTTCTCGTCGACGTCCCAGCGCGGGAACGCCGCGGCGGCGGCCTCGCCGATCGGCATGACCGTCAGCTCCTCCTGGAGCTGGTCGAGCGTCTTCGCCACATCGAGCTTGTACGGCCCGACGCGGGTGCGGCGCAGCGCGGTCAGATGCCCGCCCACGCCCAGTCCCGCGCCCAGGTCACGGGCGAGGGCGCGGATGTACGTACCCGAGGAGCAGACCACCGAGACGACGAGGTCGACGACGGGCGTGCCGTCCTCGGCGACGGCCTCGCGGACGTCGTACACCGTGAACTGCGAAACGGTCACCGGGCGGGCGGGGATGTCGAACTCCTCGCCGCCGCGCACCCGCGCGTACGACCGCTTGCCGTCTATCTTGATGGCGCTGACCTTGGAAGGCACCTGCATGATGTCGCCGGTCAGCGCGGCGACGCCCGCGTCGATGCCGTCCCGGGTGACCTTGGAGGCGTCGGTGGACGAGGTGATCTCGCCCTCGGCGTCGTCCGTGATCGTGTTCTGGCCGAGGCGGATCGTACCGAGGTACTCCTTCTCGGTCAGCGCGAGATGGCCGAGGAGCTTGGTGGCCTTCTCGACGCCGAGGACGAGAACACCGGTCGCCATCGGGTCCAGGGTGCCCGCGTGGCCGACCCTGCGGGTCCTGGCGATGCCGCGCATCTTGGCGACGACATCGTGCGAAGTGAAGCCCGACGGCTTGTCGACGATGACAAGGCCGTCGGGCGTCTTGCTGTGCTGGCTCATTCGGAGGCTGCGTCCTCGCCCTCGTCCTCGTCCTCGTCCTCCGGCTTGCGGTACGGGTCGGCGTCACCGGCGTACGTCTTACCGGTCGAGGCCTCGCGGACCTCGGCGTCCTTGGCGCGCGCCCTGTCGAGCAGATCGTCGATCGTGCGCGCGGTGTCGGGGAGGGCGTCCGGGACGAAGGTCAGGCTCGGTGTGAAGCGGACCCCGGTCTGGCGGCCGACCTCGGAGCGGAGGATGCCCTTGGCGGACTCCAGCGCCGCGGCGGACGCGGCGCGCTCCTCGTCGTCTCCGTAGACCGTGTAGAAGACCGTGGCCTCCCGGAGGTCGCCGGTGACCCGGGCGTCCGTGATCGTGACGAAGCCCAGCCGCGGATCCTTGATTCGCCGGTCCAGGGTCTCCGCGACCACGACCTGGATGCGATCGGCCAGCTTGCGGGCCCGCGCGTTGTCGGCCACCGGTCCTTCTCCTCATTCCTTGATTTCCTACCGGATTCCCCAGGGCCCCGCAGGGCCCCGCGGCGGAACCGCTGTGTCACGGCCCACGGGGAATCCAGTCATTCAGTCTTCATCGCCGTGCAGCCGCCGTCGAACCGACAGCAGCTCCACTTCGGGCCGGGCGGCGACCAGGCGCTCGCAACGGTCCAGTACTTCTGTGAGGTGTCCCGGATCCCCGGACACCGCCGCGAGGCCGATCTCGGCCCTGCGGTGGAGGTTCTGACCGCCTACTTCGGCCGCTGCCACCGCGTACTTGCGCTGGAGCTCGGCCACGATCGGGCGGACCACGGAGCGTTTTTCCTTCAGCGAGTGCACATCGCCGAGAAGCAGGTCGAAGGACAGCGTCCCCACGTACATGTATGTCCGGATGTCCCGCCGGTACGGGGTTGGGTAATGCCCTGCCCGCTCTTGGCAGGGACATCAGGAACCGTACACGCACGGCCGGGGCCGATCGACGGGATTTCGTCCCGCCGACCGGCCCCGACCATTGACGCGTCAGCCGCGCGGCTTCTCGCGCATCTCGTACGTCGCGATGACGTCGTCGACCTTGATGTCGTTGAAGTTTCCGAGGTTGATACCACCCTCGAAGCCTTCGCGGATCTCGGTGACGTCGTCCTTGAAGCGACGCAGACCCTCGATGTTGAGGTTCTCCGCGATGACCTTGCCGTCGCGGATGAGGCGCGCCTTGGTGTTGCGCTTGACCTCGCCGGAGCGGATGAGAACACCCGCGATGTTGCCCAACTTGGACGAGCGGAAGACCTCGCGGATCTCCGCCGTACCGAGCTCGACCTCTTCGTACTCCGGCTTGAGCATGCCCTTGAGGGCCGCCTCGATCTCCTCGATCGCCTGGTAGATGACCGAGTAGTACCGGACGTCGACGCCCTCGCGCTCCGCCATCTGCGCGGCACGGCCGGCCGCACGGACGTTGTAGCCGATGACGATCGCGTCGGAGCCCATCGCCAGGTCGACGTCGGACTCGGTGACCGCACCCACACCGCGGTGCAGGACTCGGATGTCGACCTCTTCACCGACGTCGAGCTGGAGCAGCGAGGACTCGAGAGCCTCCACCGCACCGGACGCGTCGCCCTTGATGATGAGGTTGAGTTCCTGCACCAGACCGGCCTTGAGCACCTTGTCGAGGTCCTCGAGGGACACCCGGCGGGTGCGCTTGGCGAAGTTGGCGTTGCGCTCGCGCGCAGCACGCTTCTCGGCGATCTGGCGGGCCGTACGGTCCTCGTCGACGACGAGGAAGTTGTCGCCGGCGCCGGGGACGTTGGTGAGACCCAGGACCAGGACGGGGGTCGACGGACCCGCTTCCTCGACGTTGTTGCCCTTGTCGTCGAGCATCGCGCGGACTCGGCCGTACGCGTCGCCGACCACCATCGTGTCGCCGATGCGGAGGGTACCGCGCTGGACGAGGACGGTGGAGACGGCACCGCGGCCGCGGTCGAGGTGGGACTCGATCGCAATACCCTGCGCGTCCTGCTCCGGGTTGGCCCGCAGGTCGAGCGAGGCGTCGGCGGTGAGGACGACGGCCTCCAGCAGGGAGTCGATGTGCAGACCCTGCTTGGCGGAGATGTCGACGAACATCGTGTCGCCGCCGTACTCCTCGGCCACCAGGCCGTACTCGGTCAGCTGACCGCGCACCTTGACCGGGTCCGCACCCTCGACGTCGATCTTGTTGACCGCGACCACGATCGGCACGTCGGCCGCCTTGGCGTGGTTCAGCGCCTCGATCGTCTGCGGCATGACACCGTCGTTGGCCGCCACCACGAGGATCGCGATGTCGGTCGACTTGGCACCACGGGCACGCATGGCGGTGAACGCCTCGTGACCCGGGGTGTCGATGAAGGTGATGCGACGCTCTTCGTCGTTGACGTCGGTGGAGACCTGGTACGCACCGATGTGCTGCGTGATGCCGCCGGCCTCGCCCGCGACCACATTGGTCTTGCGGATCGCGTCCAGCAGTCGGGTCTTACCGTGGTCGACGTGACCCATGACGGTCACGACCGGCGGACGGGACACGAGGAGTTCCTCGCCGCCCTCGTCCTCGCCGAACTCGATGTCGAAGGACTCGAGCAGCTCGCGGTCCTCCTCCTCCGGGCTGACGATCTGAACGGTGTAGTTCATCTCGTCGGCGAGGAGCTGCAGCGTCTCGTCGGAGACGGACTGCGTGGCCGTGACCATCTCGCCGAGGTTCATCATCACGGCGACGAGCGACGCCGGGTTGGCGTTGATCTTCTCCGCGAAGTCGGTGAGGGACGCACCGCGCGACAGGCGAACGGTCTCGCCGTTGCCGCGAGGAAGCATCACACCGCCGACCGACGGGGCCTGCATGGCCTCGTACTCCTGGCGCCTCTGCCGCTTCGACTTACGGCCACGACGCGCCGGACCGCCGGGACGGCCGAACGCACCCTGCGTACCACCACGGCCGCCGGGACCACCCGGACGTCCGCCGAAGCCGGGACGGCCACCGCCGCCACCGAAGCCGCCACCGCCACCGGGGCCACCGCCACCGGGACGGCCGGCGAAGCCGCCGCCACCACCGGGACGACCGCCGCCACCGGGACCGGCCGGACGGCCGGCGAAGCCGCCGCCACCGGGACGACCGGCGCCACCGGGACGACCGGCACCACCGGGACCGCGACCGCCGCCACCGGGGCCGCCACCAGGACGCGGGCCGGCAGCGGGACGCTGCGGCATCATGCCCGGGTTCGGACGGTTACCACCCGGACCGCCGCCGGGGCCACCGGCGGAGCGGGGCGCCTGCGGACGGGGCATGCCGCCCGGAGTCGGACGGGGCCCACCGGAACCGGCCTGCGGACGGGGACCGCCCTGACCGGCGCCCTGCGGACGCGGACCACCGGGTGCGCCCTGGCCACCGTGGCCGCCGGGACGCGGGGCGCCGCCCGGACGGGGCGCCTGCGGGCGCGCCATGCCGGTGGAGCCACCAGAGGTGAACGGGTTGTTGCCCGGACGCGGACCCGCGGGACGGGCACCGCCCGGACGCGGGGCACGCTCGCCACCGGGTCGCGGGGCACCCGGACGGGCACCGCCACGCTCGCCCTGGCCCGGACGGGCAGCAGGACGCGGCCCCGGAGTGGCACCGGGCCGGGGACCGGCGGCCGGGGCCGACGGAGGCGCGGTGAACTCGGGCGCGGCCGGAGCGGCCGGAGCCGGCTTCGGCGCGGCCGCGGGCTTCGGGCCCGGGGTGGGACGCGGACCCGGAGTGGGCGCCGCGGGCTTCTCGGCAGCAACCGGCTTGGGCGCCGGGGTGGGCGCGCCAGGCTTCGGGGCAGCCGGACGGGCCGTCTGTGCCGGGGAGACCGGAGACGGCGCGGCAGGCTTGGCTGCGGGGGAAGGCGTCGCCTTGCGCGGCGCCGAAGGCTTTCCGGCGGCGCGGCCGGAGCCGCTGCCCTGCTGGAAAGCGTCAGTCAATTTGCGTACAACCGGCGCCTCGATCGTCGAGGACGCCGAACGGACGAATTCACCGAGTTCTTGGAGCTTGGCCATGACGACCTTGCTCTCCACACCGAACTCCTTGGCGAGTTCGTATACCCGGACCTTAGCCACTTCGCTCCTTTTAGGTCCGGGTTACCGCCGGACCGTCGCTACTTCATGGGCGTACTCATCGCGTACTCATCGAGTGCTCATCGCAATCTCGACCTACTTCCAACTCGCGAGGTACCTGACCGCACGGGGTTCCGTGCCGTACTTCTTTCTTACGGTGCCGGCTGCGCCGTTTCCGCCTCGACGGTCCGGCGTACATCCGCGGTGTCGAGCGGCCCCTGGACCCGGAAGGCCCGTGGGAACGCCCTACGTCGCACCGCCATGTCGAGACAGACCGAGGCGGGGTGCAGATACGCACCCCGGCCGGGCAGCGTACCGCGATGATCGGGGACGCATTCGCCCTCGATCGCCACGATGCGCAGCAGATCGCTCTTGGCCGCTCGCTCCCGGCACCCCACGCAGGTTCGCTCAGGGCATGCGCGGTCTTGCGTCCGGCCAGACACGACTAAGTCTACCTCCCCGTACCGACCTCACCCCTTTGGGGCAAAAATCGAACAGTTGATGGCTCAAAACTCGTGGCGATCTCCCCGTGGTCGAACGGGTACCCGCCGTGATCTGTTCCCGGTCCGGTCGACCGGGGGTCATCCTCGGCCGGAGCCGGACCTCAGCCCTGATCGGCCTGGTCGGGGGCCTGCTCCGTGTCCGGGCGGATGTCGATGCGCCAGCCGGTGAGCCGGGCGGCCAGGCGGGCGTTCTGCCCCTCCTTGCCGATGGCCAGTGACAGCTGGTAGTCGGGCACTGTCACCCGAGCGGACCTGGCGCTGAGATCCACGATCTCGACCTTCGAGACGCGGGCCGGGGACAGCGCGTTGGCGACCATCTCCGCCGGGTCGTCCGACCAGTCGACGATGTCGATCTTCTCGCCGAGCAGCTCGGCCATGACGTTGCGCACACGGCCGCCCATCGGGCCGATGCACGCACCCTTGGCGTTCAGCCCGCTGCGGGTGGAACGTACGGCGATCTTGGTGCGGTGACCGGCCTCACGGGCGATTGCGGCGATCTCCACCGAGCCGTCGGCGATCTCCGGGACCTCCAGGGCGAAGAGCTTCTTCACCAGATTGGGGTGGGTCCTGGACAGGGTGACGGACGGACCGCGCACACCCTTCGCCACCCGGACGACGTACGTGCGCAGCCTCAGGCCGTGCGTGTACTCCTCGCCCGGCACCTGCTCCTGCACCGGCAGGATGGCCTCCAGCTTGTCGTCCAGCTTCACCAGGACGTTCTTGGGGTCCTTGCCCTGCTGGACCTGGCCGGCGACGACATCGCCCTCGCGGCGGGCGTACTCGCCGAAGGTCACATCGTTCTCGGCGTCCCGCAGCCGCTGCTGGATGACCTGACGGGCCGTGGACGCGGCGATCCGGCCGAAGTCGTGCGGGGTGTCGTCGAACTCACGGGGCTCCTGCCCCTCCTCGAGCTCGGAAGGGTCCTCCTTCGCCCACACGGTCACGTGCCCGTTCTCACGGTTGAGCACGACGCGCGCGTGGCGGCGGCTTCCCTCGGTGCGGTGGTAGGCGATGAGGAGGGCCGACTCGATCGCTTCGACCAGCAGGTCGAAGGCAATCTCCTTCTCCTGTGCCAAGCCCCTCAGGAGCTTCACGTCGATGTCCACGGCTACGCCTCCTCTTCTTTCTGAATGTCGTTCTTGTCCTTGCGGCTGAACTCGATCTCGACGCGCGCCTTGGCGATCTCGTCGAAGGTGACACGGCGGGCGGTGGGCTTGCGGCCCTTCACACCCGGCACCTCCAGATCGAGGCCATCGTCATCCACGGTCAGGATCCGCGCGACCAGCTCGCCGCCCTCGAGCAGCTGGAACCTGGCCAGCCGACCGACAGCGCGTACGTAGTGGCGGTGCTCCTTGAGCGGGCGCTCGGCCCCGGGAGAGGTCACTTCGAGCTGGTACTCGCCGTCTCCCATGACGTCGCTCGCGTCGAGCTCGTCGGAGATGACACGACTCAGCTCGGCGCAGGCGTCGAGGTCCACGCCCTCTTCGGAATCCACGACGACCCGGAGCACACGGCGCCGGCCGGCCCGGGACAGCTCGATCTCTTCCAGATCCAGATCCGCGGCGCTGACGAGCGGTTCGAGCAGTCCGCGCAGCCTCTCGCTCTGGGTGGTGCTCATCCGGGTGACTCCTCGGCCGCGTGTGCTGTTGTGGGTTTCGTCGTGTGTCAGCACAAAGGGTATCCGGTCCCGGGGGGTGTTGCCGTCCACCCGCGGCTGACCCGCAGGTACGCTCGCCTGCGGTGATCACGGCAAGGACAGGGCCCTGGCCCGAGGGGAGAAGCGTGGAGCGCACGGGGACGACACGCAGACGTGCGCTCATGGCGACGGGAGCGGCGGCGGCCGCGGCCCTGACCGGGTGTTCGTCGGACGAGCCCCCCGTCCGGCGGACCTCGCCGGCGCCGGTCTCGGCGGAGACCGCGCTGCGCCGGCGCAGTGCGGCAGCGAGCCGTGCGCTGCTCGGGCGATACGACGCGGTCCTCGTCGCCCATCCGGGGCTGGCGTCCCGGCTGGCGCCACTGCGAGCGGCGGTCGCACGCCATGTGGAGGCGCTGTCGCCCACGGGAGTGAGGCCTTCGCCGTCCGCGTCCGCGTCCGCCGGCGCCACCCCCGGTGCGTCCCCGGCCCCGTCCGGCAGCGCCACCCCCGGTGGGTCCCCGACCGCACGCCCCGGCGCGACGCCTGTTGCCGCCGACGCCGATACCGCCGTACGGGAACTGGCTTCGGCCGAGCGGAGTACCGCCGACGCACACACCGCCGCGCTGGCCGAAGCACCGCCGGAATACGCCCGGCTGCTCGCGTCGGTCGCCGCGGCCGGGGCCGTGCACGCGTACCTGCTGACGGAAGGGGCCCGCGCATGAGCACGCTGCAGGCGGCACAGGCCGCGCTGGCCGCCGAGCACGCCGCCGTCTACGGGTACGGAGTCGTCGGCGGCCGGGCCGGTGAGAGCAGGCGGGCCGAGGCCATGGCTGCGCACGCCGCACACCGGGCCCGCCGCGATGCGCTGGAGCGGACCGTGCGCGACCTCGGCGGGACGCCGGTGGCCGCGCAGGCCGCGTACGCCCTGCCGTTCCCGGTGCCGGACGCCGCCGCGGCGGTGCGGCTCGCCGCGGTGCTGGAGGACCGCATCGCGGGCGTCTACTCCGATCTCGTACGGGCTGCCGAGGGCGCGCTGCGCCGGGAGGCCGCGGGTGCGCTCCGCGAAGCGGCGGTGCGGGCCGTGCGGTGGCGGGGCACCGGCGTAGCCTTTCCAGGGCTCGCCGAGCGAGCCACAAGGCAGTGAAAGGGAACAACGCACGCATGGGTTTTGAACCGCCCCCGCGTCTGGTGCGGGCGCTCGGCGACAGCGACTGGCTCGGGCAGCTACCGAAGCTCGCCGAGGAGGCGGTCGCCCGGCACGGTCTCGAGATCGAGCGGGTGATGGCACCCGGCGGCCGGAGCAGCCTCGTCGTCCTCGTACGGCAGCAGGACGGCACTCCCGCCACGCTCAAGCTCGTCCCGCCGTTCGCCGCGCCCGGGCTGGAACGCGCCGCGCTCACGCACTGGAACGGCTTCGGCGCGGTGCGGCTGCTCGGCGGGGCCGAGGGGGTGCTGCTGCTGGAGCGGCTGCACCCCGAGGTGTCCGTGCGTTCTCTGCCGGAGGCGAAGGCACTGCTGGAGGCGGCGGGTACGCTGCGGCGCCTGTGGGTCGACCCTCCGGCGGGCCACGCCTTCGAGACGGTCGCCGACCGTACGGCCCGTCAGGCATCCGCGCTGTCGGCCCGGTCCGAGGCGGCACCGCCGGCGCTGGTGGCCGCGGCCCTGGGTGCCCGCGAGGAGCTGACCGCCCACTCCCCCGAGGTCCTCCTGCTCCACGGCAACTTCCGCCAGGGCAAGATCCTCGCGGGCGACCGCACTCCATGGCTCGCGATCGGTCCCGAGCCGCTGGTCGGCGAACGCGCCTACGACCTCGCCCGGCTGGCCCGCGACCGCGTGGAGGACATGATCGCCACCTCCTCCGGCCCGTCCGCGGCCCGCCGCCGCGTGAACCGTCTCGCGGACTCCCTGGACGTGGACCGCGACCGCCTCCGCGGCTGGACGCTCTTCCGCGCGGTGGAATCGGGCACCCGGGCGGTGGCCGCGGGCCGGCGTGCGGAGGGCGAACTGGCGCTGGAGTTCGCGGGCTGGCTCTAGGGCCTGCGCCCGGCATCCGGGCCGGACCCGCGCCACAGCCGACCCTCCATGACCTGCACCCGACCGACGACCGAAGCCGAACCGGAACCCACCACCCACAACCCGCAGTCGGCGGACGGCCAGGGGCGGGGCCGTGCAGGTCGGCCCCGCAGGGACCGGCGGAAGTACCGGGTGCTCCCGCGGTACCGGCGCCCCGCCGGTCCCGAGGAGCCGAGCCCGGAGGGGCCCCGCACCACCACCCACCGGCAGCAGCCGCACCAAGCCCGTCCGGCAATTGAGGACGGACACACCGGACGCCGCCACGGCACCGGGCATCACCACCACCCCGCACCCCCGCCAGAGGCACACCGCACCACCACCCACCGGCAGCAGCCGCACCAAGCCCGTCCGGCGTTTGAGGACAGACACACCGGCCGCCGCCACGGCACCGGGCACACCGACACGGCACCCGCAGAGGCGCACCGGGCACACCGACACCGCACCCGCAGAGGCGCACCGGGCACACCGACACCTCACCCCCGCCGGAGGCGCACCGCACCACACCCCGGGGGCGACCGGACCGAACCGGTCACCCCCGGCCGGGGTCAGGCCGTGACGCGGGCGATGGCCTCCTCGACCGTCAGTTCCTCGCGCTCGCCCGTCCGGCGATCCTTCAGCTCCAGCACGCCCTCGGCCGAACGACGCCCGGCCACCAGGATCGTCGGCACGCCGATCAGCTCCGCGTCCGTGAACTTCACGCCCGGGGAGACACCCGCACGGTCGTCCACGAGCACCCGCACCCCGGCCGCACCCAGCTTCTCGGCGACGTCGAGCGCCAGCTCGGTCTGGAGCGCCTTGCCCGCCGCGACCACGTGCACGTCCGCCGGGGCGACCTCGCGCGGCCAGCACAGGCCCTGCTCGTCGGCGTGCTGCTCGGCGAGCGCCGCGACCGCGCGGGAGACGCCGACGCCGTACGAGCCCATGGTGACCCGCACCGGCTTGCCGTTCTGGCCCAGCACGTCGAGCTGGAAGGCGTCGGCGTACTTGCGGCCCAGCTGGAAGATGTGACCGATCTCGATCGCACGGTCGAGCTTCAGCCCGGTGCCGCAGGACGGGCACGGGTCGCCGTCCTCGACCACGACGACGTCGAGGTACTCGTCGACCTCGAAGTCACGGCCCGCGACCACATTGCGGGCGTGCGTGTCGGGCTTGTTCGCGCCGGTGATCCACGCGGTGCCCGGTGCCACCCGCGGGTCGGCGATGTAGCGGATCTTCTCCAGGCCCTGCGGCCCGACGTACCCGCGCACCAGGTCCGGGCGGCCCACGAAGTCCTCCGCGGTGACCAGCTCGACGGTCGCCGGAGCGAGGTGGTCGGTGAGCTTGCCGAGGTCGACCTCGCGGTCGCCCGGCACGCCGACCCCGACGATCTCGCCGTCGACCTTCACGAGGAGGTTCTTGAGCGTCGCGGAGGCCGGCACACCCAGGTGCTCGGCGAGCGTCTCGATGGTCGGGGTGTCGGGGGTGTCCAGTTCCTCGACCGCCCCGTGCTCCGCGGTGACCGGCTCCAGCGCGAACGTGACCGCCTCGGTGTTCGCGGCGTAGTCGCAGGAGGGGCAGTACACGAAGGTGTCCTCGCCCGCCGCCGCAGGCGCGAGGAACTCCTCGGACGCCGAGCCGCCCATCGCACCGGAGACCGCGGACACGATCCGGTGCTCCAGGCCGAGCCGCTGGAAGATCTTGATGTACGCCTCGCGGTGCAGCCGGTACGACTCCGCCAGCCCCTCGTCCGAGGTGTCGAAGGAGTACGAGTCCTTCATCTGGAACTCACGGCCGCGCAGGATGCCCGACCGCGGACGCGCCTCATCGCGGTACTTCGTCTGGATCTGGTACAGGATGACCGGAAGGTCCTTGTACGAGGTGCACTGGTCCTTCACCAGCTGGGTGAAGATCTCCTCGTGCGTCGGGCCCAGCAGGTAGTCCGCGCCCTTGCGGTCCTGGAGGCGGAACAGCTCTGCGCCGTACTCCTCCCAGCGCCCGGTCGCCTCGTACGGCTCCTTGGGCAGCAGGGCGGGAAGCAGCACCTCCTGGGCGCCGATGGCGTCCATCTCCTCACGCACGACCCGGGCGACGTTCTCCAGGACCCGCATGCCGAGCGGCAGCCAGCTCCAGATGCCCGCGGCGTTGCGGCGGACGTAGCCCGCGCGGACGAGGAGCTTGTGGCTGAGCGTCTCGGCGTCCGCCGGGTCGTCGCGCAGTGTCTTGACCATCAGACGGGACATGCGCTGGACCTGGGCTGCCATGGGTTAACTCCTGCGTACAAGAAAGGGTGATGTGCAGGAGGTTAGCCGGGCGGTGCCAGCGGGCGGAAATCAGTTCCCCGCACGCGGCGCCCGTATCCATCCGGGGGTGGACCGCCGGACCCCGGCAGAGCCCCGTTCATCGCCGCAGCAACGGCAACGGCGCACCCATCACCGCATACGGCTTCGGCGCACTCGGACTGCACCTCCCGAGGGGCAACCCCCGGACCCCCAGCAGACCCCCACTCACCCCCGCAACAGCGGCAACGGCGCACCCATCACCGCATACGGCTTCGGCGCGCTCGGGAAGAGGACCCGGCGAGCCAGGTCCCGGTAGCCGAGGGTCCGGTAGAGCCCGCGCGCCGGGCTCTCCACGTCGATCGCGGAGAGGATGGACCGGGGCTGGTCCACACCGTCCGTGATGGTGGTGATCAGAGTGCGGCCGATGCCGCGCCCCTGGTAGCCGGGGTGGACATGCAGCTCGGTGATCACGAAGGAGTCGTCCAGCCAGTCGTCGGAGCCGTTGGTGCGCAGGTACGGCTCGACGACGGTGGACCACCAGTGGGTGCGGTCGTTGGGCATGCCGTAGACGAAGCCGACCAGGCGTCCCTCGGGGGTCGTCGCCCCGTACGCGTGGGCGCCGGGATAGAGCAGATGCCGGAGGACGATGTGGCGGCGTACGGCGACCTCGTCCTCGCTGAGTCCGAAGGCGAGGGCCTGCACCGCGAGGGCGTCGTCCACCCGTGCGGCGAGGTTGACCGGTCCGACCTCGACATCCTCTTCCATGCCGGGAACCCTACTTCGCCGTCAGCAAGTCAGAACAGCACGCTCATGAACGCACCGACCTCGCGGAATCCGACGCGTCGGTACGCCGCCCTGGCCGCAGCGTTGTAGTCGTTGACGTACAGGCTGACGACGGGGGCGACGTCGGCGAGGGCGTAGCGGATGACGGCGGCCATGCCGGTCTCGGAGATGCCGCGGCCGCGGAATTCGGGAGCGACCCAGACACCCTGGATCTGGCAGGCCTGCGGGGTGGCCGCGCCGATCTCGGCCTTGAAGACGACCTTGCCGTCGTCGATGCGGGCGAAGGACCGGCCGGAGCCGACGAGCTCCGCCACGCGGGCCTGGTAGAGCAGTCCGCCGTCGCCGGCCATCGGCGAGACGCCGACCTCCTCGGTGAACATGGCCACGCACGCGGGCATGATCACATCCATCTCGTCCTTGCGGATGCGGCGGACGTACGGGTCGGGTTCGATGTCCGGCGGCATCGACTCGGTGATCATGAGCGGCTGGTGGGCACGGACCTCGCGGGCGGGTCCCCAGCTGGGCTCGAGCAGCCGCCACAGCTGGGCGGTGGTCTCGGCCGGTCCGACGATCGAGGAGCAGCGGCGGCCGGTCCTGCGGGCGCGCTCGGCGAAGGCGCGGACGGCCTCGGGGGTGGCGCAGATGGGGACCAGGTTGGCGCCGGAGTAGCAGAGAGAGCGGAGCCGTCCCTCCGCGTACCAGCCCCACATCTCGCCGCCGAGACGCCAGGGGTCAAGACCGGCGACCTGGACGCGAGCGGCGACGAAGGCGTTGGCGACGGGGTCGCTCTCCAGGACGGCGAGGGCGGCGCCGAGATCGGCGGGGTCGAGCACCCGGGTGGTGGTCTGCGTCAGCACGAGGGGGCCCTCCATCACTCCTTGCGGGCAACGACAGGTGCCGCTCGGTCGGCTAGCGTCGGCGCGTACGTATGGCTGCGTACGGCCTGCTGATCTCCGCACTTTACCTGGAGATGCCGAGCCGTACCGCTCACGCGAAAGGACCGGGCCCCGGCTCCGGGGGCCCGGTCCTTCGCGATACGCGGGGTTGTCAGCTGACTGAGACTTCCGGCTCGCCGGAGGCGATGCCGTCCTTCTCCATCTGCTCGGCGATCTTCAAGGCCTCTTCGATCAAAGTCTCGACGATCTTCGACTCGGGGACGGTCTTGATGACCTCGCCCTTGACGAAGATCTGCCCCTTGCCGTTGCCGGACGCGACACCCAGGTCCGCCTCACGGGCCTCGCCCGGCCCGTTGACGACGCAGCCCATGACGGCGACGCGCAGCGGGACCTCCATGCCCTCAAGGCCCGCCGACACCTGGTCGGCCAGCTTGTAGACGTCGACCTGGGCGCGGCCGCAGGACGGGCAGGAGACGATCTCCAGGCGGCGCTGGCGCAGGTTCAGCGACTCCAGGATCTGGATGCCGACCTTGACCTCCTCGGCCGGCGGCGCGGACAGCGAGACGCGGATGGTGTCACCGATGCCTTCGCTGAGCAGTGCGCCGAAGGCGACGGCGGACTTGATGGTGCCCTGGAAGGCCGGACCGGCCTCGGTCACACCGAGGTGCAGCGGGTAGTCGCACTGGGCGGCCAGCTGCCGGTAGGCGTTGACCATGACGACCGGGTCGTTGTGCTTGACCGAGATCTTGATGTCGTGGAAGTCGTGCTCCTCGAAGAGGGACGCCTCCCAGAGCGCCGACTCGACGAGCGCCTCGGGGGTGGCCTTGCCGTACTTCTTCAGGAGCCGTGCGTCGAGGGAGCCCGCGTTGACGCCGATACGGATCGGGGTGCCCGCGTCCTTGGCGGCCCGGGCGATCTCCTTGACCTTGTCGTCGAACTGCTTGATGTTGCCGGGGTTGACGCGGACGGCAGCACAGCCGGCGTCGATGGCGGCGAACACGTACTTCGGCTGGAAGTGGATGTCCGCGATCACCGGGATCTGCGACTTCCGGGCGATGGTGGAGAGCGCGTCGGCGTCGTCCTGCGTGGGGCAGGCGACGCGCACGATCTGGCAGCCCGACGCGGTCAGCTCGGCGATCTGCTGCAGCGTGGCACCGACGTCGGAGGTCCGCGTCGTCGTCATCGACTGCACCGACACGGGCGCGTCGCCGCCGACGGCGACCGAGCCGACCTGGATCTTGCGGCTGACCCTCCGGTCGGCGAGCTTGGTCGGAACGGACGGCATACCGAGAGAAATCGCGGTCATCTGCTGTGCAACCCCAAGGTGTGGATCGAGGCCCCGAGAGGCGGGCTCCAGCCTTGAGATTACGCCACGGGCCTGTGCCCCAGCACACCGCGGCGGCAAACCACCCAAAGGGACGCGGCCGGACACCACACAGTGTCCGCCCGCGTCATTTCCACCGGGGGTCCGGGGGTCGTCC
>NZ_JBWKDT010000010.1:857-178758 GCF_056435785.1 Streptomyces sp. NPDC043870 | reverse complement strand
GTTCCCCCGGGTGAACACAGCAACCGGGGGTCCGGGGGTCGTCCCCCGGGTGAACACAGCAACCGGGGGTCCGGGGGTCGTCCCCCGGGTGAACACAGCAACCGGGGGTCCGGGGGTCGTCCCCCGGGTGAACACAGCGATCGGAGCCCCGAGGGCCCGCGGCGGAGCCGCTGGTGTCACTGCCCCGGGAAACACCGGCGCTACGAGATCTTCACCGGGTTGACGATGTCCGCGACCAGCACGAGCAGCGTGAAGCAGATGAAGATCCCCGCCACCACGTACGCGACCGGCATCAGCTTCGCGACGTCGAACGGTCCGGGGTCGGGCCGCCGGAACACCCTGGCGACATGGCGTCGCACGGACTCCCACAGGGCCCCCGCGATGTGCCCGCCGTCGAGCGGCAGCAGCGGCAGCATGTTGAACAGGAACAGGGAGAGGTTGAAGCCCGCGAGCAGCATCAGGAACGTCGCGACGATGTTCTGCGTGGGTGCGTCGAGGTTGAGCACCTCACCGCTGATGCGCGCGGCGCCGACCACACCGACCGGGGAGTCGTCCTTGCGTTCGCCGTCGCCGAAGGCCGCGGCCCAGAGGTCGGGGACCTTGCCGGGGAGGCTGATGATCGACTCGACGCCGTTCTCGAACATGTCGCCCATGCGGTCCAAGGACTGGCCGAAGGTCTGCGGCACGATCTCGGTCCTGGCGGCGAAGCCCAGATAGCCGGCGGGGACGAACTTGCCGGCGATGACCTCTCCGTCCGAGTCCTTGGCAGCCACCAGGTTCTTCTGCAGGGTGGGGTGCAGGACCTGCTCCTGGCCGTCGCGTACGACGGTCAGGGTCGCCGGGCCGATGGTGGCCCGGATGCGCTCGGACAGCGTGCCCCAGTCGTCTACCCGCTCGCCGTTGAAGGCGACGATCTTGTCGCCCGCCCGCAGGCCCGCGGCGTGGGCGGGCGAGACCGGGTCGCCCTTGGCGCACGTGTCGCGCTTCTCGCTCTGCTCGATCACACACTTCTGGACGCCCGCGACCTCGGTCGTCTGGGTCGCGAAGCCGAAGGTCATCGAGATGCCGAGGAAGATCGCGACGGCGAGCACCAGGTTCATGAACGGGCCCGCGAACATCACGATGACGCGCTTCCAGGGCTTGCGCGTGTAGAAGAGCCGCGTCTCGTCGCCCGGCTGCAGCTCTTCGAAGGCCGCGGAACGAGCGTCCTCGATCATTCCGCGCCAGGGCGAGGTGGAACGGGCCTCGATACGGCCGTCTGGTCCCGGCGGGAACATCCCGATCATGCGGATGTAGCCGCCGGCCGGGATGGCCTTGATTCCGTACTCCGTCTCGCCCTTGTGCCGCGACCAGATGGTGGGGCCGAAGCCGACCATGTACTGGGGCACTCGGATGCCGAAGAGCTTGGCCGTGGAGAGATGGCCGAGCTCGTGCCAGGCGATGGAGAAGAGCAGTCCGACGGCGAAGAGCGCTATGCCGAGGACCGTCAACAGAATCGTCATGCGCGAGCCTCCGCTGTCGCCTTCGCTGTCTTTTCAGCCTGTGCTGTCTTTTCAGCCTGTCCGGCCAGTTCCCGTGCGCGGGCGCGCGCCCAGGTCTCCGCTTCCAGGACGTCCGACACCGTCAGCGAGGTTCCCCGGCCGGGGGTTCCGTGCTCGCCGACGACTGCCGTGACCGTATCCATGATTCCGTTGAACGGCAGCCGCCCCGCGAGAAACGCGTCCACGCATTCCTCGTTCGCGGCATTGAACACCGCAGGCGCCGTTCCGCCCAGCTCCCCCACGTGCCGGGCGAGTCCCACGGACGGGAAGGCCTCGGTGTCGAGCGGGAAGAACTCCCAGGTGGAGGCCTGCGACCAGTCGAAGGCGGGCGCGGCGTCGGGCACCCGCTGCGGCCAGCCGAGGCCGATCGCGATCGGACCCCGCATATCGGGCGGGGTGGCCTGCGCGAGGGTCGAGCCGTCCGTGAACTCCACCATCGAGTGGACGTACGACTGAGGGTGGACGACGACCTCGATGCGGTCGAACGGAATGTCGTAGAGGAGATGCGCCTCGATGACTTCCAGGCCCTTGTTGACCAGGGTCGCGCTGTTGACCGTGATCACCGGTCCCATGGCCCAGGTGGGGTGCGCGAGGGCGTCCTCGGGGGTGACGTCAGCCAGCTCTGCCTTGGTGCGGCCGCGGAAGGGCCCGCCGGAGGCGGTGACGACGAGTTTGCGGACATCGGCGCGGGTGCCTGCGGCCAGGGACTGGAAGAGCGCGGCGTGCTCGGAGTCGACGGGGATGATCTGGCCGGGCTTCGCCAGCGCCTTGACCAGCGGGCCGCCGACGATCAGCGACTCCTTGTTGGCGAGGGCGAGCGTACGCCCCGCTTCCAGGGCGGCGAGGGTGGGGGCGAGGCCGATGGAGCCGGTGATGCCGTTGAGCACGGTGTGGCAGTCCGAGGCGGCGAGCTCGGTCGCCGCGTCGGGACCCGCGAGGATCTCGGGGAGCGACTCGCCCGGCCCGTACTGCGCCCGGAGGGCCTCCTTGAGCGCGGGCACGACCTCTTCGCGCGCGACGGCGACCGAACGCACCCGCAGCCGGTGTGCCTGCTCGGCGAGCAGACCGACCCGGCCGCCGGCCGCGGAGAGGCCGGTGACACGGAAGCGGTCGGGGTTGCGCAGCACCAGGTCGATGGCCTGTGTGCCGATGGACCCGGTGGAGCCGAGGACGACGATGTCCCGGCGGCCTTCGGACGGATCGAAGGCGATGTGCGGGTCGGCGAGGGGGGATGGGCTGTCGCTCATGCCCCCCATTGTGGCCGCATCCGCTGTGCGCCCGGACAGGGTGTCCCTACGCGCCCTTGCCGCCCCCTGCGGAGAACTTCTCCCACTGCGCCGTGATCACTTCTTCCGGGACTCCCCCGATGTCCTTCGTATCGGTGATCTCACCGCGGAAGGACAGCGTGGTGGAGCCGGACCGGACGATCGTGAGGTACTCGTACAGCTTCAGCTTCCCCTTCACGTCGAGGATGGTGAAGCGGTACGCCTTCGCCTCGTCGCCGACGGCGGGCGCCTTGGCCGGCTCGACCTTCAGATACTTCGCTTTCGCGATGGCGCGCACCTCGGTGAATCCCGCGGCGCACTTCTTGCCTGCGCTGTCGAGGGCCTTCATGACGCCGGCCGCGCCGTCGCCCCCGTACGAGCGCAGCTGAACCGTGACGGTGGTGCCGGTCATCTCGTCGGGAACGTCGACCTTGCGGTGCACCTCGGCGGCGGGGTGGAAGGACGTGGCGGCGGAGGCGAGGCTGACCAGGGGCTGACAGATGCCGGGGTCGGCCGTGTAGTCCTCGCCCAGCGGTGTGCCGAGGCTGAACTCGGAGGCGGTGTACTTGCCGACCTTCTCGCCGTCGGTGAAGGCGAGGGCGGTCAGCTGCTTCTCGGTCAGCGCACCGGCGGCGGGGGCCGCGGTGGCCTTGGCGCCGTCCCTGGGCTTCTCGTCCTGCTCCGCGTCACCGCTGCAGGCAGCTGTGCCCGCCAGTACGGCACCGGCGAGCGCGACGGCGGCCGCGCGCCGCGCCATCCGGTCCCTCTGGTTCCCCGCCCCGAACATCCGTGCCCCATCTCCGTGTTGACCGTGATCGACGCTCGATTGTGGGGCCGCGGGTCAGTTGCTGTCGAGAAGCGTGGCGAAGACCTCATGGAACCCGGGGAACGTCTTGCGTACGCAGCCGGGGTCGTCGTACGTCATGCCGGGCGCCCGTAGTCCGGTGACGGCGAACGACATCACGATGCGGTGGTCCCCGTGGGTCGTGATCTCGGCGGCGCGGGGTGTGCCGGGCCGGATCTCGATCCAGTCGGGGCCGGTGGTGGCGGTGATGCCGAGACGGCGCAGGTTCTCCGCGCAGGCCTCCAGGCGGTCGCACTCCTTCACACGCGTGTTGCCGACGTCCTCGATGCGGACCGGTCCGTCGGCGAAGGGCGCCACCGCGGCGAGGGTGGGCATCGTGTCGGAGATGTCGCGCATGTTGACGGTGAGTCCGCGCAGCCGGCCGGTACCGCGGACGGTGGTGCCGGCCTCGGTGACCCGGACATCGGCGCCCATCCGTGCCAGGACCTCGGTGAAGCGCAGATCGCCCTGGAGTGCGCCGGTGCCGAGGCCGGGGACGGTGATCTCGCGGCCGGGAGTGACGGCTGCGGCGGCGAAGAAGTAGCTCGCGGTGGAGGCGTCCGGTTCGACGGCGTACGTCGTGGCCCGGTAGCCGCCGGGCGGGACGGTGAACGTGTCGCCGCGCCGGGTCACTTCGACGCCGAAGGCCCGCATCATCGCGATCGTGATCTCGACGTACGGGGCGGAGACGAGGTCCGTGACGGTGATCCGCAGGCCCTCGGCGGTGAGCGGCCCGAGCATCAGCAGCGCGGTCAGGTACTGGGAGGACTGGCCCGCGTCGAGGGTGAGTTCGCCGCCCTTGATGCCGTGGGCGGCGATGCGCAGGGGGTGGTGGCCTTCGGCCTCTTCGTGGCTGAGGTCCACACCGAGGGCGCGCAGGGCCTCGGTGAGCGGGCCGAGCGGGCGGCGGCGCATCTGCGGGGAGGCATCGAAGCGGTAGCTGCCGTGTCCCGCGGCGGCGAGCGTGGGCAGGAAGCGGGCGGTGGTGGCGCCGTCCCGGCAGTACACATCGGCCTCGGTGGCCGCGGGGCCCTGCGGCCTGCCGTCGATCCGCCAGGCGCCCGGTTCCCGCGCCACGCAGTAGCCGAGGCGGGTCAGGCCCTCGGCGAAACCCTCGGTGTCGTCGGACACGAGGGGGCGTACGAGGGTGGTCGTCCCGTCGGCCGCGGCGGCGAGGAAGAGGGCGCGGGCGGTGACGGACTTGGAGCCGGGGATGTCGATGACGGTCACGGCGCCATCCTGCCGCCGGACGGTGCCGCCGGACCGGGGTGTCCACACCGTGGACGACGGCCTTCCCGGGGTCACCCCAGGCCCCCGGGGCGGGCGCCGCACGAAACGGCGCCCTCCCCGGGGTTGTGCCACCCGTTCCTCCTCAGGGCTTCGTCCTGGGGGACCGCCCTGAAGAACGGATGCCACAACGGGGTTGTCAGCGAATGGGACGGTGGACGTTCTCCCGTGTCGCCGGGCCCGGTGTCGCGTCCGCGATCCAGGGGCCGTCGCCGCTGGGGTCGATGACGCCTTCCTCAAGCCACGTGTGGGCGCCGGCCAGGATGTCGTTCACCACCTTGCGGTCGAGATCGTCGGTGTTGGTCCAGAGCCGGCCGAAGAGTTCCTCGACCCGGATACGGGACTGCCGGCAGAAGGCGTCGGCCAGCTGGTACGCCTCGCGGCCGTGGTCGCCCTTCTTGCGGAGGAGCTCCGCCCGTACGCAGGCGGCGCTCATCGCGAACAGTTCCGCGCCGATGTCGACGATCCGGCCGAGGAAGCCCTGTTTGGTCTCCATCCGGCCCTGCCACCGGGACATGGCGTAGAACGTCGAACGGGCCAGCTTGCGCGCCGAGCGTTCCACGTAGCGCAGATGGGTGGAGAGGTCCACATGGCCGCGCGGGTGGAACTCGGCGAACGAGCGCGGGAGTTGGCCGGGCCCGGCGACGAGCTTCGGCAGCCAGCGGGCGTAGAAGGCCGTGGCCTGGGCGCCTGCCTTCGCCTTGTCGCCGAAGGACTTGTCCGGGTCGATGATGTCGCCGGCGACGGCGAGATGGGCGTCGACGGCCTCGCGGGCGATCAGCAGGTGCATGATCTCGGTCGAGCCCTCGAAGATGCGGTTGATGCGCAGGTCGCGCAGCATCTGCTCGGCGGGGACGGCCCGTTCGCCACGGGCGGCGAGCGAGTCCGCGGTCTCGAATCCGCGGCCGCCGCGGATCTGGACCAGTTCGTCGGCCATCAGCCAGGCCATCTCGGACCCGTACAGCTTGGCGAGGGCCGCCTCGATGCGGATGTCGTTGCGGTCCTCGTCGGCCATCTGGGACGACAGGTCGACAACGGCCTCCAGGGCGAAGGTGGTGGCGGCGATGAAGGAGATCTTCGCGCCGACGGCCTCGTGCTTGGCGACGGGCCTGCCCCACTGCTCGCGCACGGCGGACCATTCACGGGCGATCTTCAGGCACCACTTGCCGGCGCCCACGCACATCGCGGGCAGAGACAGCCGGCCGGTGTTGAGCGTGGTCAGGGCGATCTTGAGGCCGGCACCCTCGGGGCCGATACGGTTCGCGGCGGGAACCCGGACCTGGTGGAAGCGGGTGACGCCGTTCTCGATGCCGCGCAGGCCCATGAAGGCATTGCGGTTCTCGACCGTGATGCCGTCGGATGCCGCTTCGACGACGAAGGCGGTGATGCCGCCCTTGTGGCCCTCCGACTTGGGGACCCTGGCCATGACGACGAGGAGGTCGGCGACGACACCGTTCGTCGTCCAGAGCTTCACGCCGTCGAGGACGTAGTCGTCGCCGTCCGGGACGGCGGTGGTGGCCAGCCGCGCCGGGTCGGATCCGACGTCCGGCTCGGTGAGCAGGAACGCCGAGATGTCGGTGCGGGCCAGGCGCGGCAGGAAGGCGTCCTTCTGCTCCTGGGTGCCGAAAATCTTCAGCGGCTGCGGTACGCCGATCGACTGATGCGCGGACAGCAGCGCGCCGATCGCCGGGCTCACGGTACCGACCAGGGCCAGGGCCTTGTTGTAGTACACCTGGGTGAGGCCGAGCCCGCCGTACTTCGTGTCGATCTTCATGCCGAGGGCGCCGAGCTCCTTGAGCCCGTCGATCACGGCGTCGGGGATACGGGCCTCGCGCTCGATCAGAGCGCCGTCGATCTCTGTCTCGCAGAAGTCGCGCAGTTTGGCGAGGAACTCCTCGCCGCGCTGCACGTCGTCCTCGGACGGCAGCGGATGTGGGTGGATCAGGTCGAGCCGGAAGCGGCCGAGGAACAGCTCCTTGGCGAAACTGGGCTTGCGCCAGCTCTGCTCGCGCGCAGCCTCGGCGACCCGGCGTGCCTCACGCTCGGTGACCTTTGGTGCCCCGGTGACCTCAGGGGTCACGGTGACCTTTGGGGCGTCCTGCGGAGTGGATGGGGCGGACATGAGGGACTCACCTCGCCGCTGAATCGGGGGCGGCCGGGCGGAATTACCGCACGGTGCTACTCGTCCGTATCTACCCGATTCTCGACCACCTCACCAGTCCTGCGGAGCAGCCGGGTGTATGGGGTCCGCGCTACCACAAAAGGACGGCCGGAGCCCCCGCACAGTGGGCCCCTTACAGCCCGGACCAGGCCATGGGCGCCGAGCTGGGCCAGCCAGCGGCGTCTGGGACGTCCGTCTCGCGGCCGGGCAGGTTCTTGACCTGCCGGGGGCGGACCCGGATCACGTTCAGGTCGTCGGCCGGCAGGTAGTGGAACGGCTTCCGGTAGTCCGAGGCCGCCTCGATGCGACGACCGATGGAACCGCAGCGCCCGGCCAGATGCCTGATCATTACTTTTCGCGGGTCAGAGCCGCATCGGCCCGCTTCGCACCGGACCTCCGGTGTCCGGATCACCTCTCGTTGGCCTCGCGCCGCTTGCAGCACGAGGGCGAGGCGCGCCGCACTCGCCCTCGCTCTCGAAGTACACAGCGGCCGGCTCCAGTACGCGGTTGCGAAGTAGCCGTACCCTCGCCGGGCCCTGCGAGGCGCGTCCTGTGTCACGAGCACCCGCAGCAACAGGGGCGTAAGTGAGCGGCCGGGGCCTTGCATGACCGTGTGATGCCAGGTCGGCCAGGGTACGGCACGGCCGAATGACGTCGCTCGAACGACGCGCCGTTGTATTTGAGTTGAACGGCAGGACGACCGACTGCCAGCCTGCACGTGTGCAATGCAGCACACCACACTGACTGCACCTGCCGCTGGACAAGCGGACCACAGAGCCGCAGAGCAGCTCCGCGTGCCCCGGCACACGTGCGCCTGGGCGCCTCGCCTCGAGTCCGGCAAGAGCGGATTGGCTGAAACCCATCGGCGATTTGGGTCCTGTGCGCATGCCTGCACAGAATGGACGCCGTGATCATGGATCACGGTGAGGGGCGGGAGGAACACGGGGCTGTGAGCAAGATCGTATTCAGGCTGCTCGGAACGCTGGACGTCCAGATCGGTGGGCAGACCCTTACGCTCGGCAGCTCACGCCAACGGACCGTGCTGACCACACTGCTCCTCGCACGCAACCGAGTGGTTTCGGTGGACCGTCTCATCGCCACGGTCTGGCAGGGGCGCGAACCCGCCACCGCGCGCAACCAGATCGCCATCCTCGTCGGAGCGCTGCGCAAGCTCTTCAAGGACGCTGCGGGCGTCGACGACCTGATCGTCACCTCGCACCCGGGCTACATCATGATGCTCGGCCAACACCGCCTGGACATCGCCGAGTTCGAGGAGCGGGCGAGTCGGGCCCGGGACGCCGCGCGGCGCGGCCAGCTCGTTGAAGCGAGTCGGTACATCGAGGAGGCCGTGAGTCTGTGGCGGGGCCGGGTGCTGGAGGGCACAGCCGGCGAGCCGGCGGAAAGCGCCGCCACCCGTCTGGAAGGGCTGAGGCTCGACCTGCTGGAGGAGCGGGCCGGGCTGCAGCTGCAGCTCGGACGGCACCGCGCGCTGATCGGCGAACTGACCGCGCTGGTGCGCGAACATCCGCTGCGAGAGCAGGCGCGCAGCTGGCTGATGCTGGCGGAGTACCGCTCGGGACACCGGGCCCGCGCGCTGGAGATCTTCCGGGAAGGCCGCGAGATCCTGGTGGAGGAGCTCGGCTTGGAGCCGGGCCCGGTGCTGCAGTCGATGCACGATCTGGTGCTCCGGGACTCCCCGGACCTGGCGCCGCCACCCAGTCTTCCCGCTCCTGCCGTGATCACCACGGTTCCTGCGCAGCTGCCGGCCAACGTCGCGGCCTTCTCCGGTCGCGAGGAGGAGCTCTGCCGGCTCGACCGTCTGCTGGACGAGGGTTATGGCGCCCGGCCGCTGGCCGTGGGCTCCATCTCCGGTGTCAGCGGTGTCGGTAAGACGGCCCTCGCGGTGCATTGGGCCAACCAGGTCGCCTCCCGCTTCCCGGACGGCCAGCTCTTCATCGACCTGCGCGGCTACCACGAGACCGACGAACCGGTACTGCCCGGGGCGGCGCTGGACCGGCTGCTGCACTCGCTCGGGGTGCCGGGCGCGCGCATCCCGGCCGACCTCGACGAGCGGGCGGCCCTCTACCGCAGCGTCCTCAGCGCCAAGCGGATGCTGATCCTGCTGGACGACGCCCGGTCGTTCGAGCAGATACGCCTCCTGCTGCCCGGGGCCGGCCGGTGCTGCGTACTGATCACGAGCAGGGATCCGATCGATGACCTGACCGGAGACTTCGCCATGCGACGGATCGGCCTGCCGGTCCTGGAGCAGGACGCGGCCACCGCTCTGCTCGCCCAAGTGGCCGGGCCCGACCGGTTCACCGCCGATCCGGAGGCCGCGGCCCGTCTCAGCGAACTCTGCGACCGGCTCCCGCTCGCCCTGCGCATCGCGGGAGCCCGGCTGGCGGCACGCCCGCACTGGTCGCTGCGTTCCCTGGTGGAGCGACTGGAGTGCGAACGGCGCCGGCTCGACGAACTCAGCCCCGGCCAGGGCGGTATCCGGGCCGGGCTGCGGCTCAGCTACCGGGACCTGCCTCCTGCGGCGGCGCGGATGTTCCGCTGCCTGGGTCTGCTCAAGGTGCCGGACTTCGCCCCCTGGGTGGGCGCCGCTCTCCTGGACACCGAGCTGTGGGAGGCCGAGGACCTCATCGAGCAGCTCGTCGACGCGCAGCTGCTGGAGGTCGTCCAGGGACGGGCCGGTTCCGCGCCCCGGTACCGCTTCCACGACCTGCCCCGCCTGTACGCCTGTGAGCTGGCCCTCGCCGAGGACAGCGAGGACGAGCGCAACACCGCACTGGGCGGGGCCTTCGGTGGCTGGCTCGCGCTGGCCGACGAGGCCCACCGCCGGGCGGAGGGCGGAGGGAACGTGCCGCGCACCGGATTGGATGTCTGCAAGGAGCTGCCTGCGTCACTGGTGGATGACCTCCTGCGGGAGCCCATGGAGTGGTTCGAGACCGAGCGCCGCGCCATCGTCGCCGTTGTCGCGCAGGCGGCGCAGAGTGAGGCCGGCAGCGGCTTGGCGCTGTACAGCTGGTCGCTCACGGCGTGTGCTACGCCGGTCTTCGAGACCCGCCACTACCTGGATGACTGGCGCTGCTGCGCCGAACAGTCCCTCGTGGCCGCCCGGCGCGCGGGCGCCACCGCGGGCGAGGCGGCCATGCTTCGCTCGCTGGGCTCACTGGCCATCAACGAGCGCCGCTACGAACGCGCCCAGGACCGGCTGATGCCCGCACTGGAGCTGTTCCGGCAGGCAGGTGACGTGTACGGGGGCGCCCAGGTGCTCCGCTTGCTGGCGATCTGCGCGCACTTTCGCAGCGACCTCGCCCGTGCCGCAGCGTTTGTCGAGGAGGCCATGGAGGTCTTCCTCCACATCGGGGACGTGCGCGGTGCGGCGCACGCCATGGGCCTGTTCGCGCAGATCGAGGTGGAGCGCGGCAACCTTGCCAAAGGGATCGAGCTCAGCGAGCGCGCGGTGGCCACGAGCCGGGAGGGCCGTCTGTGGCGGGCCGAGGCGCAGAGTGTGCACTGGCTCGCGGAGGTGCTGCTGCGCAGCGGTCAGCCGCGCCGGGCGGCCGCCGCCAGCCGCCGGGTCGTGCGGCTGACTCAGGAGGGCGGGGACCGCGTGGGGGAGACCTACGCGCTGCGTGCCCTGGGCGACGCCCTGTGGCGGACTGGTGAGCTCGCGGAGGCGCGGTCTGTGCTGGACCGGGCCCGGGAGATCGCGGACGAACTCTCGGACGACTTCCTGTTCGCCCGGATCGAGGCGGACCTCGGGTGCCTGGACGCGGTGGCGGGTACGCCCGGCGGCGCGCAGCGGATCGGCGGGGCCCTGAAGACGTTCGCCGCGCTGGGGGCGAAGGTGTGGCAGGACCGTACGGAGCGCCTGCTCCGCGCCGTGGAGGCCGCGGAGCCGGGCGTTCCGGTACCGGCCGCGGCGCTGGCCGCCCTGCTGGAGGAGCCGGGGTGTCACAGCGCCCCACGGGGCGGATGACGCCTCGGCGCAGCGGCCGGTGCGGGAATCAGTTCCAGGGATAGTCGTCGTCGGATTTGGTGATGTCCGCCTGGGCCGACGCGGACAACACGACGGTCGCTGCCGGGGTGCCCTGCGACGCCGTCACGATCTGCGCGACGGCCGCGCCGAGGAACACGGCCATGCCGATGAAGAAACCGGTCATGGTGATCCCTGTGGTGCTGCTGCTTCCGCTCATCAGAATTCCCCCTCGTGCGTGGTGAGCCGTGGGCGGTGGTCAGTCCGCCGGCATCGGATCGCGTCCCGTCTGCTTGTGGAGGTGAGGTTAGGCAGCGGTTCTATGACGCCCCTATTTTTCTTTTCAGTCGATGAAATCGATACAAAATCAGTCGAACACAGGGATTGGTCAACATCGGTAGGTTGAGCAAGGACCATGAAGCTGAACGGGGAACCATGGATTTTCGCTTGCTTGGCCCGGTCGAGGTATGGCGCAACGACCTGCGCGTCGACCTCTCGGGCACGAAGATGCACACACTGCTGGCGGCGCTGCTGCTGGCCAGGGGGAAGGTGGTGCCGGACGCACGGCTCAGTGCGCTCCTTTGGGGGATGAACCCGCCGACCACCATGAAGGCGCAGATCTACACGCATGTCTCGCGCCTGCGCAAGTTGCTCGAACCGGAGACCTCCATCCACCGGCGGTCTCCCGGATATGTTCTGGAAACGGGCGAGTACCTCGTCGACATGGTGGAGTACGACCGACTCGACCGCCTCGGCAGACAGGCCCTTCGGGAGAGACGCTTCGAGGAGGCGGGAACGCTGCTGCGCAGCGCGCTGGAACTGTGGCGCGGGCCCGTGCTCGCCAATGTCACGGAATTCCTGGTGGCGGAGGAGGGACCGCTGTGGGACGAGGGGCGGGCAGCCACTCTGGAAAACCGGGTGGAGGCGGATCTCGCCCTGGGCAGACACCAGCAGGTCATCGCTGAACTCACCCGCTTAGTCGCCGATTTCCCGCTGCGTGAGCGGCTGCGCGCCCAGCTGATGACCGCGCTCTACCGGTGCGGCCGGCAGGCCGACGCCCTCCACGTCTTCCACGTCGGCCGTTCCGTGCTCGCCGAGGAGCTGGGGGTGGATCCGGGCAGCGAACTCACGCACACCCACCAGGCCGTGCTCCGCGGCAGCCTGGACTACCACGGTGCTGACGCCGAACGGGCGACCCCCGGTGCCGGCGAGCGCCCGACCGCGGCTGTCGCGCCGCCGTCGGGCCCCACGGCCTTCGGTACGGGCACGGGCGCCGCGCTGTTCGCGGCACCGGAGCAGGTGCCCGCGATGCTGCCGCCGGACACGGCCGCCTTCGTCGGCCGGGACCGTGAACTGGCGACGATGGCGGCGCTGCTGAAGACGGCGGACGGTTCCGGCGGTGCCCCCGCGGGCGGGCGCCGTCTGCTGATCACCGGCATGGCGGGCGTGGGCAAGACCGCTCTCGCCGTCCATGCCGCGCATGCCGTCCGGGAGCGGTTCCCCGACGGCCAGCTCTACGCGAACCTGGTGGGATCCGACGGCCGGCCCGAGCACCCGAGCGGGGTGCTCGTACGGCTGCTGAGGTCGCTCGGCCACGAGCCGCCCCCGACCGTCCGGCACGATCTCGACGAACTGGTCCGGCTCTACCGAACCCACACCGCCGGGCAGCGGCTGCTCGTCCTGCTGGACAACGGCGTGGACTGCGCTCAGCTGGCGCCGCTGCTGCCCGCCAGCCCGCACGCCGCCGTCCTGGTCACCGGGCACGCACATCTGGCCGTGGCCGTGGGCCCGGAGACCCTGGCGCTCGAGCCGATGTCCGACCGCGAGTCGCACGCCGTGCTCCGGACGGCAGTCGGTGCCGCACGGGTGGCGACCGAACCGCAGGCAGCCGCCGAGATCGTCGCCCACTGTGCCGGGCTGCCGCTCGCGCTGAGGATCGCGGGGGCACGGCTCGCGTCCCGACCGCACTGGTCGCTGGCGCAGCTGGCCCGGCGGTTCGCCGAGCCGGCCGGCGGGCTGCGCGAACTGCGCTTCGGCGACCTGGACCTGGAGCGTTCGCTGCGGACATGGCTGGCCCGTACCGGCGGCGAGAGCGAGGAGCTGCTGGCCCGTCTGTCCGTCCTGGGTGAGCGGCCGTTCACGGCGTCGGCGGCCGCCACGGTGCTGGGCCTGTCCACCGCGGACGTCGAGGACGTGCTGGAGGAACTGGCCGACGGCGCGCTGCTGGAGACGGTCGAGGCGGGCGAGTACCGCTTCCACCGGCTGGTTCTGCTGTACGCGCAGCGCCGGTCGGTGCACCGGCCGCAGCCCGTGATGCCCTCGCTCGTGGCGGCGTAGCCCTGCTGTACGCACACTGCGTGGCCCGACGGCTCACCACCGTCGGGCCCCGCTCGGCACGATGCCACCACTCCGCGCACGACCGCGCACGACCGCGGGCGGTCAGCGCGTCAGCGCCGCTGCCACCACGGAGAGCACGGCCTGCTGCCGCTCTCGCAGATAGAAGTGGCCGCCGTCGAACACCTCCACCGTGAACTCCTCGCCGCACACGTCCGCCCAGGCCTCCAGGTCCTCGGCCGGCACGGCCGCATCCTGCCGTCCGCCCAGGGCGGTGACTGGCACGGCCAGCCGCGGCCGGGGCCGGTACCGGTACGTCCCGCACAGTTCGAGATCCGCACGTATCACCGGCAGCAGGATCTCCAGCAGCTCCGGGTGGGCCAGCAGTTCGGCCTGCGTCCCCTCCAGTTCGGCGAGGAACTCCCGTAGGCCCGCGTCGTCGCGCAGATGGACCTCCCGGGTCCGCCGCGGCAGCTGAGGTGCGCGGTAGGACGAGACGAAGACGTGGACGGGCGGGCGGCCTCGCGCGATGAGCGCGTGCGCCAGCTCGAAGGCGAGCAGCGCACCCATGCTGTGTCCGAACAAGGCGTATTCGTCACGTACCCCGGAGTGCGCGGCCACTGCGTCGGCCAGCCGCGCGACGAGCGTCGCCGCCGACCGCACCGGCGGTTCCCCGAACCGGTCCTCGCGGCCCGGCAGCTGGACGGGCACGGCCCGGACGTACGGGGCGAGGGCGCCGGACCAGGTACGGTACGCCGTCGCCCCGCCGCCGGCGTGCGGCAGGCACAGCAGCGGGAGGCCGGCTGCGGGAGCGCCGGCCACCGCCGGGAACCACGGGTCGCCGTACGTCTCCGGCCGGTCAACGAGCATCGGCGTCCCGGTTCCCGTACTCGATCACCGACTGGAGCAGGGCCTGGCAGCCACGCACCAGTTGGGCGTCCGGGGTGTCCTCCTTGGGCGAGTGGCTGACGCCGCCCGTGCTCGGCACGAAGAGCATGGCCGTGGGCACGTGCTGGGCCAGCACGCTCGCGTCGTGGCCCGCGTAGCTGAGCAGCCTGCCCAGACGGCCGCCGGTGATACGGCAGGCCCGCTCAACGGTGTCGCAGAGTGCCGGGTCGAACTCGGTGATCTGCTTGGCCGAGATCCGCTCCACCGAGACGGTGCAGTTCTCGTCGGCGGCCGTCCAGCGGGCGAGAGTCTCCAGCTCGCGGGTGGCCTCGGCGAGCGCGTGGCGCGAGCCCGACCGCCACTCGACGACCAGGCGCGCCTCGCCGGGCACGACGTTGGGGGCACCCGGCACGAGCTCGATGAAGCCGATGTTCATGACCATGTCCTGGTCGATGCCCAGGACCACCGGCTGCACGCGGCTCGCGAACTTCATGGCGGCGCGGCCGGCGTCGGCGCGGTCGGCCATGGGCGTCGTACCGGCGTGGTTGGTCTCGCCGAGGAAGGTCACCGTGAAGCGCTGGACGCCCACGATGCCCTCGACCACGGCGAGTTCGGTGCCGGCAGCCTCCATGCGCGGACCCTGCTCGATGTGGAGTTCCAGGAACGCGGCGATGTCGCGGATGCCCTCGCCGGAGCAGAACGCGCTCGACCCGGTCAGGCCGCCGGTCGAGTCCGGGCGGGCGCCCTCCTCGTCGAAGAAGCCGACGATCTGCAGCGACCGCGCCGCTGGGTGCCCGGCCTCGTGCAGCGCCCGCAAGGTCTCCAGCGCGGCGACGGCACCGTACGCGCCGTCGAGCCGCCCACCCGCCGGGACGGTGTCGGTGTGCGAACCGATGAGCAGATACGGGCCGCTGCCGCCCGGTGCCGTACCGAAGACGTTCCCGATGGCGTCGACGCGCGGGACGAGGCCGGCATCGGCGATGCGCCGGGCGAACCAGGCCCGGCCCTCCGCGTCGGCCGCCGATCCCGCCACGCGGTCGACGCCGCCGTCCGGCCGGCCCCCGATCGAGGCGAAGTGCGCGAGATCGTCGAGGAAACGCTCCTCAACGACGATGACGGGTTCGAGGGTCGTGGGCATGGACATCAGCGAACACCCCCTTGGGGCGTGAGGACGGTTCCGGCACCGGAGCCGAGGGCCAGAAGCCGGGCCCGCTCGGCCGCGTCGACCATGGAGACGTCCGCGACGCGGCGTTCCGGGTCGGCGACCGCGGCCTCGGTGAACCGATGGAAGTGGCGGGCGAACCGCTCGACGGCGGTCCGCTCGAAGAGCCCGGTGTGATAGCGGAAGGAGATCCGCAACGACGCGGTGCTCTGGAGGAATTCGACCGACAGGTCGCACTGGCCCTCCTGCTGCGGCACGTCGAAGGCGCGGACGCGCAGCCCGCCGACCTCCAGCTCGCGCCCGGCAGCCTCACCCGCGGCCAGCAGGTCGGCCAGGGGATCGAGCCGGTTGGTCGTCACCATCGTGGCGGCGACCTGTGTGATCGGCGGCCGGCTCGGGTCGTGCGGCAGACCGAGCGCCTTGGGCAACAGCGCGAAGGGGTAGCCGACGCGGCCCATGCCCTGCCTGATCTGGTCGTCGAGCGAGCGGAACAGCCCGGAGAAGGTGGTCGACCGGTCGAAGTGCGCGGTCAGGGCGAGCGAGTTGACGAAGTAGCCGACCAGGTTGCGGGCCTTGTGACCGGCCCGGGTGGTCGTGGGCCAGCCGACGAGGAAGTCGTCCTGTCCGCTGTGCCGGTGCAGGGTGCACTGGAAGGCGGCCAGCAGCAGGACGAACGGCGTGACGCCCGCGCCGAAGGCGGCCTCGCGCAGCCGGGTGGTGAACTCGTCCGGCAGCCGCAGCTCGTACGTGGCGCCCTCGAAGGTCTGCCGGGGCGGCCGGGGCCGGTCCGTGGGCAGCTCCAGCACGTGGGGTGCCTGTGCGCACACGCGGCGCCAGTACTCCTCCAGTTCGGCCCGCCGTGGCGAGGCCAGCAGCTCACGCTCGGCGGCCACATGGTCGTTCCAGGTGAGCCGCAGCGGTCCGGCGGACGAGGTGCCGCCCGCACCGTACGCGTCGAGCACGTCGCGCAGGACGATGCCCTGCGAGTACGCGTCGGTCGCGATGTGGTGCGCGGTCAGCAGCAGGACTGCGTCGTCGTCGGTGCGCCGGACCAGGTCGGCCCGGAAGGCCGCCCGGTCCAGGTCGAACGGCTCCGTGCTGAGCGACCGTACGAGGGCGTGCAGCTCGGCGTCGTCGACCGGACCGGCCTCCCGCACGCGCAGGTCCGGCGCGGCGGAGGCGGTGACCACGCGCCGCAGCTCCCCGTCCTCCTCCCGGAACGACGAGCGCAGCATGTCGTGCCGCCCGGCCGTGGCGGCCAGGGCGCGCCGCAGGGTGCCGAGCTCCAGCGGCGTGCGGATCCGCACGGCCGCGGCCACGTTGTACGCCGAGCTGTCCGGCGCCATCCGGTGCAGGAACCAGAGCGCCTGCTGGCCGACCGACACGCCCGTCATCGGCGGCCCAGTACGTCGTGCAGGTGCGCGGTGAGCGCCGTGACGCTGGGATGGTCCCATGCGACGGTCGGCTCGACCTCCAGCTCGAAACGGTCCTCGATGTCGCCGCACATCGTCATGGCGTAGACCGAGTCCAGGCCCATATCGACGAACTTCATGTCGGGGGAAACGCTCTCGGCGGGCACTTCGAGGTAGAAGGCGACGCGCTCGATGAGCCAGTCGCGGATCTCGTCGTCGGTGGCGGTGGCGGTGGTGCTGCCGACGGTGTCTGTCATGGGTGGTGTGCTCCTCATCGTGCTCATGTACGGGGAAGCGCGGTGCAGGCCAGGTCGAACGTGAACCCGGCGTCCGCGCGGGCCAGCAGTTCGTCCAGGACCCGCCCGCGGGTGGTGTCGTCCAGCGGCTGCGGACGGTGGCCGAACCGGGTGCCCAGCCGCTGCCGCACCGCGTCCACGAGGCCGTCCGGCACGGGCAGTTCGCATGGCAGGCGCGTGGGAGCCGCGGTGTCCGGCAGGGAAGCAAGGTGGAGCAGCGCGGGCAGGTCCCGCAGCTGCTTCTGGAAGATGCCGTGCGGCCCCTCGCGCAGGTACGAGCGCGCGCCGAGCAGTACCGTCAGCTCGTGACCGGCCTGCCGGATGACGTCGTTGATCAGGCCGGAGACGCCGGGCAGGCCGGTGAGGCCGTCACAGATCAGCACGTCGAGGAAGACCCCGGCCAGCAGGTTCCCCGAGTGCGGGATGTCCACGACCCGGCGCCCGTAGAGCATCCGGTGACGGGCGAAGTCGAGCGCGACGCGCAACTGGCTGTCGAGCGCCCCCACGGCCATGCTGGACAGCAGCGAGGGGATCTCCGGTCCGTGACGGTCCAGGACCCCCGAGCCGGGCAGCGGGCAGCCGTGGAAGGTGTACTCCGCCACCGCGCAGCCTTCAAGGGCGATCAGTTCCCGCGCGGGACCGCGCTGTACGTGCGCGGAGGGCAGCGCGGTCAGGTCGAGCAGCAGCCGGGCGGGCGTGCCGTCCTCGGTCCGCAGCCCGAGCACCGCGTAGCCGTGCGGGTCCGGGCCGAGCACGTGGGCGCGCCCGCTGAGTGCGCCCCCGGCCAGGCGCAGCCCTGAGTCGGCCGCGACGGCGAACGGGGCGGCGTGCGGCGGACGCGGCAGACCGTGGGCCGCGGCGAGGCCGGGCACTCCCAGCCGGGCGGCGAGCGCCGTGTCCCGGCGGAAGACCGTGCGGCCGAGCGCCACCAGTTGGTCCCGGCCCGATCGCTCCCCCAGCAAGGGCCCGTGCAGGACGTCGTCCGCGGCCGTGAACGGTTCACGCCTCTCGTCCGCCGCCAGGATGGCGTCGAAGCCGAGCGGGTTGGCCGGATCGAGCGGATCGCCGAGGCGCTTCTCGGCGAGTACTGCGGTCATCGGGGTGCCTCCTCGGGCCGGTGGACGGGGAGCTGCTCGGTGGCTTCTTCCGGTGTGGCCGGCGGGAGCCCGAGACGGGCGAGCAGAGGTTCCGGATCCACCACCGGTCTCGTGATCAGGTGGGTCACGGCGGTCGTCGCGGTCATGGCGTCGCCTCTGCGCCGTCGCGGCGCCGCAGCAGCTCGGGCAGGAGCGAGTCCGTGCCCGGTGCCTCGACCGGGTGGCCGAGGCGGGCCAGCAGCCGGGCCAGACAGACCTCCAGCCAGCCGGTGTCGGGCCACCGGTCGCGGTTGTGCGTCCACAGCTGCGCGCACGCGCAGGCGGCGAACAGCACGGTGTAGCGCTCGGCGAGGTCGAAGGCCTCCGGCCTGGTGTCCCGGGCCGAGGGGCGGATCCGCACCATCTCCGCATGCACGTCCTCGGAGATTCGGCGCAGCTCCTCGACGTACGGCACCGCGTCGTCCAGTGGCGCCTGGGTGAGCGTGCAACCGCCGAGCGACATCAGGCTCAGCCGGTCCCGGTCGAAGGCCGGGGGCGCGGATCCGAGCGTGGTGGCCGCTGCCAGTCCGGCCGCGTCGAAGGCCCCGCGCCGCCGGCCGCGCACGAGCAGCGTGAACTGGTTGACCAGTGCCAGCAGGTTGACCACGGAGTTGCCGTCGAAGATGCCGACGATGCGGTGGTCGCGGGCCACCTTCTGGAAGGCGCCGTCGGCCGTGTAGGCCTCGGCCCCCACCACTGTGGCCAGGCGCTCGATCATCGCGTCCACGGTCGCGGGCAGGAAGTGCTTCACGGCGGCGGACACGACGCTCAGTTCACCGGTGAGGGCGTGCAGCGAGCGGGCCGCGACCAGCGACACCGCCTCGACGGTGAGGAGGTCGGCGTAGGCGTCGGCCAGGACCGCCGCCACCGCCGGGTCCTCCTCGGGCCCGCCCTTCCCCAGCGCGAGCTGCAATGCGTGGTCGGCCGAGCCGAGCGAGAGCGCGGCACAGAGCGTACGGGTGAGCTGGAGGCTCTTGAGTACGATCTCGGCGCCTTCGCCGGGAGCCCCGATCATGGCTCCGGCGGGCACGGACGCGCCGGTGAACGCGATGCCGCTGATGTCGGTGCCGCGGATGCCGTGGGTACGGACGGCGGGCAGCGTGCGGTAGGTGTCCTCGGGCAGGTCGCGCTTGTCGACGGTGAACAGGCTGAACCCGCGGCTGCCGCCACCGGCGTCGGTGCGGGCCAGCACGCACAGCCGGCGCCCCCGCGTCGCGTTGTTGATCAGCCATTTCTCACCGTCGAGCCGGTACCGGCCCGGTACGGGCGCGGCCGTCACCTCGCCCGCGAGGATGTCGCTGCCGTGGTCGCGCTCGGTCAGGCCGAAGGAGTGCACGGTCCCGGCCATGACCTCCTTGGCTGCGAGAGCGGCCTGATCCGGGGTGCCGGCCACCCAGGTGCACACCGCCCCGAGGTAGGTCGCGGCATGCCCGATGGCGGTGGTGAGGTCGCGGGCGGCGACGCGGCGCACGATCTGGAGCAGTTCCTCGTAGCTGCGCAGGCGTCCGCCGTACTCCTCGGGCACGTAGTGCGCGAGGAGCCCGTGTGCGTTGAGCTCGGCGACGATCTCGTCGGGGAACTCCTCGGCGCGGTCGAGCTCCAGGACGCGGGAGGCGCAGAAGAGGCGGTCCGGGTCGGCGGGGTCACCCAGAGCGCGCTCGAACGCGTCCGCCAGGGCGACCGGGTCGTAGGGGAGGGTCATGCCGCAGGCACCTCGGCGCGGTAGCGGTCGCGGACCGGACCGTCCAGCTCCTCGTGCCGGGACTCCAGCTCGCCGTCCATGAAGAGCTTGCGCATCAGGGAGCGCTGGATCTTGCCGCTGGTGGTCTTGCGGATCCTGCCCGGGCGCACGAGCACGACGTTGGCGACGCGTGTCTTCAAGTACTCGCCCACCAGGCCGCGCACCAGCGCGGCCAGTGCGGCCAGGTCCCCGTCCTTGGCCGCGCGGACCTCCTGGACCACGACCAGTTCCTCCTCCGGCGCGGGCACCGTGAACACGCTGGCCGCGAGGCCGGCGAACGCCTCGTGCCCCGCGGTGACCTCGCGCTCGACGTCGTGCGGGTACACATTGCGGCCGTTGAGGATGATCATTTCCTTGATGCGGCCGGTGATGTGGAGCTCGTCCCCGTGGAGCACGCCCAGGTCGCCGGTGCGCAGGAAGCCGTCCTCGCCCTCGGCGTTGCGGGCGTGGAAGATCCGCTCGGTCGCCTCGGCGTTGTTCCAGTAGCCGCGGGCGACGCTCTCGCCGCGCAGCCAGATCTCGCCGACGTGGCCGTCGGGCAGCGTCCGCATGCTCTCCGGGTCGACGATCCGTATGTCGAAGCCCGTCACCCGGCCGCTGCTGACCAGCCTCAGGCCGCCGGGGGCCGGCTCGAAGACGTGCTTCTCCAGGGCGGCCGGGTCGACGGAGGTGACGACGGGGGCACGTTCGACGGGCGTGCCGACCACGAACAGGGTGGTCTCCGCCATGCCGTAGCAGGGCAGCAGCGCCTCCCGCCTGAACCCGGCCGGCGCGAACCTCTCGGCGAACCGGTCCAGGGTGGCGGCGCTGACGGGCTCGGCGCCGTTGCAGGCCAACGTCCAGCGGGACAGGTCGAGCCCGGCGATCTGGGCGTCGGTGAGCCGGCGGGCGGCCAGGTCGTACGCGAAGTTGGGCGCGCTGCTGACCTGGACGCCGTGGTTGGAGATGGTCTGGAGCCACAGGTGCGGCCGCTTGAGGAATTCCATCGGTGACATCACGTACGCCGTGGTGCCCACGAACAGCGGCTCCAGCAGCAGCCCGATCAGCCCCATGTCGTGGTACATGGGCAGCCAACTGCACGTGCGGGTGGAGCTGTTCAGCCCCATCCGGTCCCGGATCAGGGTGAGGTTGGCCAGCAGCGCGGCGTGGGAGACCATCACGCCCTTGGGATCGCTGGTGGAGCCCGAGGTGTACTGGAGGAAGGCGAGCGCCTCCCCCTCCGGGCGGCACCAGGCGGCCAGTTCGGCCGGCTCGGCGGTGAGCGCGTCCGAGGCGAGCACGGTGGCGGTCAGGCCCTCCCGGTCACGCCACTCGGTGACGTCGGCCAGGGTGGCCGCGTCGGTCAGGACCGCCGTCGCCGCGGTGTCGAGGGCGACGCCGGTGGTACGGCTCCGGCGCCCACGCGTGCCCTCGGGCAGCGGGCAGGGAACGGCGACCACACCGGCGTACATGCAGCCCAGCAGCGCGGCGGCGAAGGCGGTGCCCGTCGGGTACAGCAGCAGGGCCCGGTCGCCGTGGGCGCAGTGCTCGGCGAGCCGCACCGCGACCGTGCGGGCCGCCGCGTCGAGTTCCGCGTAGGTCATTGCTTCCTCGACGAGCCCGCTGGCGCGGTACCGGATGTGCACCAGCGCCTCACGGTCGGGGACCGTGCGGGCGTGGCCTGCGAGGGTGTCGATGAAATCGGCGGGCATGGCTGGGGCGTCCTCTCTGCGGGGCTTGCTCCGCGCTTGCCACGGGGGCGTGCGGGATGGTCCCCTGTGCCGAGGAGGTACGTACGCACATCAGGCACGCCTGTCGGCGTGGTGGTACACCTCCGAGGGCCGCCGAGTGGCCGCTCGGCGGCCCCGAACTCTCCAGGGCCGGGGCTGATGGTGGATTGCCCCTCCATGCTGCGAGTGACTTCTATACGGCGCCCATGCCGTTCCTACGAAGAGCGTCCGGACATGCAGCCGCCCCGCACCGGGCGACGGGGGACACCAGGTGCGGGGCGGCGGTTCTTGGGGGGAGGCGCGTCGCTCAGGAGGCGGAGATCTCCACGTCGCCGGAGGAGGCCTTGGCCGTGAGCGTGGACTTCGCGGCCGGGTCGCTGGGGACCTTCACCTCGCGCTTGCCGGAGGTGGTGGTCACGTCGACCTTGTACGGGCCGCCCGGGACCTTCAGCGTCATGCTGCCGGAGCCGGTGTCCGTGGCGACCGAGGAGGGCGCCGTGGTGAAGTCCAGCCGGGTGCTGCCGGAGTCGGTGCGGACCTCGGCGCTGGGGCCGGCCAGCGCGGTGCCGGTGACGGCGCCGGAGGAGGTCTCGACCTTGAGCGGACCGGCGATCCTCTCGGCCTTCACCTCGCCGGAGCTGGTCGTGACCTCGGCGGCCGCGACACCGGTGACGCTGATCGTTCCGCTGCTGTTCTCCAGCTTGACCTTGGCGGAGGCCGGGACCTTCAGCTCGTAGTCGACGTAGCAGTTGTCGCAGCCGTTGGTGAAGGTCAGTACTCCTGCGGTGACCTGCTGCGTGGGCCTGGGCTCCGCGGCGTCGCGGTAGTGCACGGTGCGGTGGACGGTCACACCGGGGCCGGTGCCGGGCGTGATGCGGATGGATCCGCGCCGGGCATCGGTCACCTCGACCGAGGTGACGGCCTCGGAGACCGTGGCGTCGGCGGTGGTGCTCTTCATCTCGCCGTCCGTGTCGGAACATCCGGTCAGGAGGAGGCCGCCGGCGGAGAGGGCGGCGAGCAGCAGGGCGTGGCGTCGGTCGATGGTCATGGCGTTGCTCCTCATACTCGGACAGGGTCCCCCGCAGGAGCCTGCGCCTTGTCGCTATCGTTCTTATTTACGTGCAGGTCAGGGGCGTCGTCGCGGCGCCGGGCCAGCTTGTTGGGCCACCAGAAGCGGCGGCCGATGTCCGTGGCGAGGCCGGGCACGAGGACCGTGATCACCAGCAGGACCTCCAGCACGACGCCCAGGCCGACCATGACGCCGATCTCGGCCATCGCGACCAGCGGCAGCACCGCGAGGACGGCGAAGGTGGCGGCGAGGACGGTGCCGGCGCTGACGACGACGCCGCCGGTGGAGGAGAAGGCCCGCTGCACGCCCTCGCGCGGGGTGCCGTACGCGGCCTCCTCACGCATCCGGTCGACCAGGAAGATCGTGTAGTCGACGCCCAGGGCGACCAGGAAGATGAATCCGTAGAGGACCAGCGAGGTGTCCACGGCCGGCCAGTCGAAGACGTGGCGGAAGAGCAGCCAACTGGTGCCCAGGGTGGCGAAGTACGAGACCACGACGGCGCCGACCAGGATCAGCGGGGCCACCAGCGAGCGCAGCAGCACGATCAGGACCAGCACGGTGACCACCAGGGCCAGCGGGATGATGACCTTGCGGTCGTGGTCCTGGGCGCGGGCCACGTCGAGGGTCGCCGCGGTGTTGCCGCCCACCAGCACGTGGGCGTCGGGGATCTCGGCCGCGGCCCTGCGCATGCGGTCGATGGTGTGCTGCGCCTCGGGGCTGTTGGAGGCGTCCTTCAGGATCACGGAGAGGGAGGCGAGCTTTCCGTCGGTGGACAGGCGCGGCTTCTGGATCGCGGCCGTGCCCTCGACCCGGAGCACCTTCGCGGCGCCTGCGGCGTCCTCGGCGTCGACGATCACCCGTGCGGGCCGGGCCGCGCCGCCTGGGTAGTGCTCGGCGAGCAGTTCCTGGCCGGCCACGGAGCCGGTTTCGGTGCGGTAGATGTGCTTGAAGTCGAGGCCGGTCTGGACGCCCATGCTGCCCAGGCCCAGGGCGCCGAGCACCAGGAGCGCGGCGACCCAGGAGACGCGGGGGCGGGCGGTGACGCCGGCGCCGATGCGTGACCACAGGGTGGGCTTGGCGGCGAGGGGGGCGTTGTGGCGGGGTACGAGGGGCCAGAAGACCCAGCGGCCGAAGAGGACCAGCAGCGCGGGCAGCAGGGTGAGGGTGGCGAACAGGGCGCAGCTGATGCCGACGGCGGCGACCGGGCCCAGCGCACGGTTGGACTTGAGTTCGGCGGCGAGCAGGCACAGCAGGGCCAGGCAGACGGTCGCGGCGGAGGCCACGATGGTGGCGGACGACTTGCGCAGGGCCGCCTGCATGGCCTCGTGGCGGTCCTCGTGGGTGCGCAACTCCTCGCGGTAACGGGAGAGCAGCAGCAGCGCGTAGTCGGTGCCCGCGCCGAAGACGAGGACCAGGAGGATGGCGGCGCCCTGGCTGTTGACGACCATGCCGGCGTGGGCGGCCAGCAGGTAGACGACGGCCTTGGCGAGTTCGGCGGTCACACCGGCGACGATCAGGGGCAGGATCCACAGCACCGGGCTGCGGTAGATGATGAGCAGGAGCAGGGCGACGACGCCGGCGGCGACGTACAGAAGGGTCGTCTCGACACCGCCGAACGCGTCCGTGGAGTCGAGCTTGTCGCCGGCGGCGCCGGTCAGCCGGGCCTCCAGGCCGTCGGGGAGGTCCTCCTCTGCCTGGGCGCGGACCTCCTTGATCTCCTTGGGCTTCGCGTCACCGTCCATGATCACCGCGAGGCTGAGCGCCTTGCCGTCCTGCGCGGGGATCGGAGCGGGGACGGGGCGGCCGGTGAGCTCGGAGATCCGGGCCCGGTCCGCGTTCACCTTGGCGAGGTCGGGGCCGGTGAGCTTGGCGTCCCTGGCGTACACCACGACGCCCGAGAGGTCGTCACCGCCTTTGAAGCGATCGGCGAGTTCGGCGACGGCAGTGGACTGGGCCCCCGAAGGCAGGGCTTGGGTGAACTCGTTCTTCTGGGCGCCGGTCAGCTTGCCGGCCAGGGGCACGGCGACGGCGGCAAGGATGAGCCAGGCGGCGAGGACGAGCCATTTCGACCTGCGGCCGCACGGCATGAGCGCGGAGAGCACTCGTTCGCGAAGGGACACGGGAATCTCATTCCGTGGAGGGGATGACGCACATCAGGACTTCACTTGTGGCGCGGGGAGTGGTCCGTACCTCGGGTGGCCGCCCGGTGGTCCGGAACTCCCGTGCGGTCATTCGACTTCGCGCATCATCTTCTCCATGGAGTCGAGGCGGACCTTGATGTCGTTGATCTCGCCGACCAGCTGTCCCTGCCGCTCGCTGATCTGCTCCAGCAGCTCGCGGTAGCCGTCCTTGCTGGCGGCTGCGCGCGACTGGTAGATCTTCACGGCCGCGAGGGCCGCCGCGACGAGCACCACGGCGATCACGGTCAGCAGCGTCTTGTCGCCTGAGCCCGTCCAGGAGCTCGCTGCGTAACTCGTCGCGTACATCGTCTACTTACCAGCTTTCTCGTTGTCTTCGGTGAGGGTCGGAACGAGGGCGGCGATGGTCGCCGGACCCAGTTCGAAACCGAACGGCGCGACCTCGAAGTACTTCATCGCCTTGCCGTTCTCCGACACTTCCAGGGCTCCGGTGATCAGCCCTGCGGCCTCCAGACGCTGCAGATGCATGTGCAGGAGGGGCCTGCTCATGCCCATGTCGCGCGCCAGCTGACTGACGTAGTTCCGTCCGTCCGCCAGCGCCGCCACGATCCGCAGACGGTGCGGATTCGCAAGCGCCGAGAGCATCCTCAGCAGTTGGTCACCTGTCATTGTCTCGTGACTCATGGCCACATCCTCTAACACGTGTAAGAAGATTCTTACACGTGCCCGACTGATCGTCAACACAAAGGCCCGCACGACGCGTTGCGTCGTGCGGGCCTTCCTCGCCGCCGCGAGAACTACCTGCTCATCGCCTCTTCAAGGCTGCTCAGGAGAGCTTCAGACGGCGTACGGACGGACTCGCCGCCGCGGTCAGAGCCAGCAGACACATCGCCCCGCCCAGGCCCAGGACCGACCAGCGCGCCCCGAAGTGGTCGAGCAGGAAGCCCCCGCCCAGAGCGCCGATGGGCACCGTGCCGTACGCCACGAGCGTCGCCACGCTCAGCAGCCGGCCCTGCATCCCGTCCGGCGTGACCTTCTGCTGGTACACCGCCGCCGCCACGTTCCACAGCGCACCCGCGTAGCCCATGCCCGCGAACAGCACGCCGAGGACCACCGTGTCGCGTACGTAGGCGACTTGGGGCATCAGCAGCGCCCACGCCGCGTTGCAGCCGATGACCACGGCGGGCAGCGACAGCCTGCGCATCCACCAGGAGGCGGTAACCGCCCCGAGGGTGCCTCCGACCCCCGACAGGGCGAAGATCACTCCGATCGTGAAGCCGACCTCCCCGTCGGAGCCACCGCCCTCCCGCACGATGTACTGCAGGGCCAGGCTGAGCCCGGCGAACAGCATGTTGGTGCCCGCGATCAGTCCCGCGAGGACCCGTACGAAGGGCTGCCGCCAGGCCCACGCGAGGCCCTCCTTGAGCTCGGCGAAGAAGCCCTTGAGCCCGCCGGACGGCTTGGCTTCGCGCTCTTCCTGGAACGTGGTCCTGATCGCCAGCAACGTGCACAGCGACACCACGCTGGAGACGACCGTGCACACGAAGGGGGCCCAGCGGACCAGTCCGAACAGCAGGCTGCCGACCGGCTGCCCGAGCAGGCCCGCGGCGCGCTCGCGGGCCTCGTTCCGCGACAGCGCCGCGGACAGGTCCTCGGCCCGCACCACATGGCGTACGGCGGCCCGCTCCGAGATCCGGTAGAGGATCGTCAGGCTGGACTCGACGAAGGCCACGGCCGACACGTGTGCCAGCCAGAAGTGCCCGGTGAACAGCGCGGCGACCAGCGAGCCGATCGCCACCAGCCGGCCGATGTCGCAAGCGATCATCAGACGGCGCCGGTCCAGCCGGTCCACCAGCCCCCCGGCGACGAGCTGGAGGACGTACGGCAGGTTGGCGCAGAAGGCCACCACACCCGCGTCACGGGCCGAACCGGTATAGGCCAGCACCAGCATCGGATAGGCGATGACGCTGATCCGCGAGCCGATGAAGGAGATGCCCGCACCGGTCCAGAGCAACCGGAAATCCCGGTTCCCGCGCAGCGCCGGCGGCTGCGGGCGCTGCGCGGGTTCCTGCGTGGCCGTCTGGCCGCTCACCCTTCCATCACTTCCCGGACCAGCTCCGCGAGCCTGGCGGCGGCGGGCGCCCCGAGGACGTCCTCGTGGCTGCCCGGCACCCGCGTCACCCGCAGTCCGCCGCCCGCCAGTTCGCCCCAGCGGGCCAGGTACTTCTCGTACGGGTGTCCGCAGGAGACCGAGTGGGTCCCCGCCGCGCACTCGTCGGTCACCACCACGTGGACCGGCGAGACGGTCGGCGGATAGCGGTACTCGCCCGTCGCCCTGGTCAGCGCCCGCCACGTCTCCAGATGCCCGGCGAGGTCCGCGAGGGCCTCCTCGTCCAGCTGTCCGGGAAGCACCCGCGCCGCGTCCGGCGCCGGCTCCAGGTCGGCGAGCGGGTCGATCAGCAGCAGCCGCGGCACGGCCACCCCCCGCTCCGCCAGCAGCCGGGCCATCTCCCAGGCGAGCGTCGCCCCGGAGGACCAGCCCAGCAGCGTGAGCGGTCCCCCGGGCCGCACGGCGAGCAGTTCGGCGACGTAGCGCGCCGCCATCTCCCCTACGGTGCCTGTCCGGCGGCACTCGAAGGCCGCGACCGGCCGCTCGCCCTCCAGCGCCTCGGCCAACGGCAGGAACCAGTGCGCGCTGCCGCCCTCGGTGTGGGGCACGACCAACGGCATGCCTTCGGTAGTGGCGTTGAGCCACACCAGGGAGCGGTCCCCCTCGGCCGCGGGGGCCGTCTCCAGCCGTGCCGCGAGAGCCGCGACTGTACGGCACTCCAGGATGTCCGTCGGGGTGATCGAGAAGCCCTTCTTCCTGGCCAGCGCGACGATCCGCAGCATCAGCAGCGAGTGGCCGCCCAGGTCGTGGAAGTCATGCTCCACTCCGACCTCGGGCACTCCCAGCGCCGTCGCCCAGATCTCGGCCAGTTCCCGCTCGGCCGCGGTGCGCGGGGCGACGACCTCCCGCGCCGGACCGGCCTCGTCCGGCACGACCAACGCCTTGCGGTCGACCTTGCCGTTCTGGTTGAGCGGCACCTTCTCCAGGGCGACGAACACCGACGGGACCATGTACGCGGGCAGCCTGCGGGCGCAGTGCGCCGCGAGCTCCACCGCTTCGGGAAGCTCGCCGGCGACCGGCACGCACCAGGCCACCAGGGTGTCCCGGTGGACGCCGACGATCACGTCCCGGACCATCTCGTGGGCGGCGAGCACGGACTGGACCTCACCCGGTTCGATGCGGTAGCCGCGAATCTTGATCTGGTCGTCGGCCCGGCCCAGGAAGTCGACGTTGCCGTCCGGCAGCACCCGGCCGATGTCCCCGGTCCGGTAGAGCCGGGACCCGGGCGGACCGAACGGGTCGGGCACGAAGGACGTCGCCGTACGGGCCGGCAGCCCGGCGTACCCGCGGGCGAGCCCGTCGCCGCCGATGTAGATCTCGCCGTTGGCGCCCACGGGCAGCGGCTGCATGAACCGGTCCAGCACGTACATCGTGGTGTTGGGGACCGGGAGCCCGATCGGCACCACCTCGCCCGCACGTGGTCCGTCGATGTCGTACGTGCTGTTGGCGACCGAGATCTCCGTCGGCCCGTACTCGTTGAGCAGCAACGGTCCGGCGCCCTCGCCGACCAGGTCGTACCAGCGGTCGACGATCCGGCCGGGGAACGAATCCGCTCCCACGGCCAGCAGCGCCGCGAGCGAGCGAGCGGTGTCCGCGTCCAGCTGGTGGGCGAGCAGGTCGAGATGGCCCGGCGTCATCTTGATGAAGCTGAACGGGCCCGCCTGGGACAGGAGCCGGCCCAGATCCTCCATCGCGAAGCCCTCGGGCAGCAGTGTGACCGGCTCACCCTTCATCAGCGGCGCGTAGATGTTCGGCACCACCATGTCGAAGGCGATGGACGAGAACAGCGGGGCGCCGCCCGTGCCGTGAGCGCCGTACCCCTCAACGGCCCACCACAGGTAGGTGGCCAGACCCCGGTGCGGGATCTGCACGCCCTTGGGGCGGCCGGTGGAGCCGGACGTGTAGATGATGTAGGCCAGCGTCTCCGGGTCCGTCGGACGCCCGTCCGACGGAGCCGTGGAGGGTCTGCCCGCGCCGGCGGCGACCAGCGTCCGTCCGGTGAACCCCGCCGTGACGGCGGTGTGCTTCTGCTCGGTGAGCACCACCCGTGCACCCGAGTCGGCCAGCATGTAGCCGATCCGGTCGGCGGGCAGCGCCGGGTCCAGCGGCACGTACGCGCCGCCGGCCTTCCAGATGCCGAGGAACGCGGCGATGAGCTCCGGGCCCCGGTCGAGCAGCACGCCGACCGTGGATTCCGGGCCGACGCCCAGCTCCCGCAGGTGGTGTGCGATGCGGTTGGCCCACTCGTCCAGGTCGCGGAAGGACAATCGGTCCTCGCCACCCGAGGCGATCACGGCGATCGCGTCGGGGGACGTGCGGGCCCGCTCCTCGATCACCTCGTGGACGCAGCCGTCCGGGCGCTGGGCGGTGCGGCTGTTCCACTCCACCAGCTGCCGCTCGCGCTCACCGGCGGGCAGGTACGTGGCGCCCGCGTCCCCCTCGGGGTCGGCGGCCATGGCCTCCAGGACCGCACGGTACATCCCCCCGATCCGCTCGGCGTTGGCGCGGCTCAGGGCGGCGGTGTCGGTGGACAGGACGATGTGTGCGTCGGCCGTGGTGACGGTGAGCGCGGACTCGTTCGTGGACTCGCCGGTGATCTCGGCCATGTCCACCAGGCCCGTCTCCAGCTCCTGGAAGTCCAGGTAGTTGAAGAGCACGTCGATCATCCGGCCGCCGCCCAGGGCGCGCTGGATGGCGGGGAGCGGGTGCCGGCGGTGCGGCCACAGGTCGACCTCGCGGGCGAAGACCTGACCGACCAGCTCCGTCCACGTCCGCGCAGTGCGGTCGAAGGGGAAGGGCACCGAGTTCAGGTACATGCCGTAGACGCGCTCGGCGCCTGCGGACTCGGGCCGCGCGTCGCACACCAGGCCGCCGAAGAACGCTTCTTCGTCGGTGAGTTGGCTCATCACCTTCAGGTGCGCCGCGTGGAGCACGCTCTTGATCGACGCCCGCGCACCCGCGGCGAGGCTCCGCAGCCGCTCCTCCAGGTCCCGGTAGGCCACCCTCACCCGGAACGGGGTGTCCGGGCCGGCCTCCTCGCCCCAGCCGGCAGGCAGGGCGAGCTTGGGTAGGCCGGCCGCCGTCCGCTCCCAGTAGGCGCGGTCCTCTCCGTCCGCGAGCGACTCCTGTTCGGCCGCCACGAAGTCGGCGAAGCGGACGGCGGGGCGCTCGTACGGCAGGGGATCCAGGCCGTCGCGCAGCCGCTCGTACACGCCGATCAGCTCGGTGAGCAAAGAGTGGTGGCTCCAGCCCTCCAGGATGGCGTGGCAGTGGGTGGCGGTCAGCCACCAGTCGCCGTCGCCGCCGATGTGGACGGCCAGCCGCAGCAGCGGAGCCTTCGCCAGCTCGAACAGTTCCCGCCGCTCACGGGCCGTGAACTCCCGCACGGCGGCGACCCGGTCCGCCTCCGTGAGGCCGCGCAGGTCCTCCACGGTGACGGGCAGGACAGCGCTCTTGTGGACCAGTTGGAGCGGCACGGTGTACGCGTACAGGTCGATCGATGTCCGCAGCACGTCGTGCCGGGCCGTGAGGATCCGCGCGGCCTCCCGCAGGGCGTCCTCCGAGAAGGGCCTGCCGTCCCGGATCCGGAAGGAGCTGACGTTGTGGTAGTTCCGTTCGCCGCCCTCGCCCGAGAGCATCTCGACGAGCATGCCGAGCTGGATCTGGGACAGGGGGTAGGCGTCGGCGAGATCGCCGGGCAGCGCCGCCCGGTCCTCGGCGGGGACCAGGGCGAACGGCTCGGTGAACCGCTCGGCTCCGGCGGTTTCCGTCCGCCCCTCCAGGGAGGCCGCGAGACCGGCGACCGTGCGGTGCGCGAACACGTCCTGCACGGAGACGTCGAAGCCCTCCCGGCGCAGGGCGCCGACCAGCGAGACGGCCTTGATCGAGTCGCCGCCGAGGTCGAAGAAACCGTCCTCGGCCCCGACCCGCTCCAGACCGAGCACGTCGCCCCAGACTGCGGCGATCCGCTCCTCGGTGGCCGAGCGCGGAGTGATGTACTCCTCGTCCGCGGGGCCCCAGGACGGGGCGGGCAGCTGCGCCCGGTCGACCTTGCCGTTGGCGGTCAGCGGGATCCGGTCCAGCGTGACGGTCGCCGCGGGCAGCATGTACGAGGGCAGCCGCTCGGAGAGGTGCTCGCGCAGCTCGGCCGCGGCCGGGGCGGCTCCGGGGGCCGCCACCACATATCCGATCAGCTCCTTGCCGCCGCCCTCGGCCGCGCGGGCGACCACCACGGCCTGCCGGATCCGCGGGTGTGCGGTGAGCGCCGCCTCGATCTCGCCGGGCTCGATGCGGTAGCCGCGGACCTTGACCTGGTCGTCGGTGCGGCCCAGGAAGTCGACGCCGCCGTCAGGCAGTACCCGGGCCAGGTCGCCGGTGCGGTAGAGGCGCGAGCCCGGCGCACCGTACGGGTTGGGCGCGAAACGCTCGGCCGTCAGGCCTGGGCGGCCCAGGTAGCCGCGGGCCAGGCCGTCGCCGCCGATGTACAGCTCTCCGATGACGCCCGCCGGCACCGGCTCCATGAACCGGTCCAGCACGTGCAGCGTGGTGTTCGGGAGGGGCCGGCCGATGGGCAGTTGCTCACCGGTCTCGGAGCCGTCGGCGAAGTGCACCGCGTTGCCTACGGTGGCCTCGGTCGGCCCGTACTCGTTGACCAGCTTCACCGGGCGGCCACCGCGGCACAGCCGCCGCCAGCGGGAGGCGAGGGCCGTCGGGAAGGCCTCGCCGCCCACGACCGTCATCCCGGCGATCTCGGCCGCCTGGCGCGGGCCGAGCTGCTGCGTCAGCACGTCGAGCAGCGCGGGCGCCGCCTTGATGAAGCTGAACGGCCCGTTCTCCAGGAGCAGCAGACCCAGGTCCTCCACGGGGTAGTCCGCGGGGAACACCGTGACGGCCTGGCCCGTCATGAGCGGCGCCCACAGGATGGGGACGACCATGTCGAAGGCGGTGGAGGACAGCAGCGGGGCACCGCCGGTACCGCAGGCGGCGTACTCCTCGACCGCCCAGCACAGGTAGTTGGCCAGTCCCCGGTGGGTGATCTGGACGCCCTTGGGGCGCCCGGTGGAACCGGAGGTGTAGATGACGTACGCGATCAGGTCGGGGTCGGCGGCCCGCTCGGGCGCCGTGGCCGGCCGGGCCGCGACTGCCTCCGCGTCCCGGCCGAGCACGACGGTCCGCACATCGCGGGCCGCCACCCCGTCCTGGCGGTCGGTGATCACCACGGACGATCCGGAGTCGGTCAGCATGTAGCCGATCCGCTCGTCCGGCAGGGCCGGGTCCAGCGGGAGGTACGCGCCGCCCGCCTTCCACACGGCGAGGAACGACACCAGCAGTTCGGGCCCGCGTGCCAGGAGCACACCGACCGTCGAGTCCGGTCCGACTCCGAGCCCGCGCAGGTGGTGTGCGAGACGGTTGGCCCGTTCGTCCAGCTCCCGGTAGGAGAGCCGCGCGTCGCCCTCGGTGCCGATGACGGCGACGGCGTCGGGCGTCCGACGGGCCTGCCGCTCGATCGCCTCGACGACGGTGCCCTCCGGGCGGGTGACGGTCGCGCCGGCGGAGTGCGCCGACAGCAGCTCGTGCTCCGCCGCCGGCAGGTACGCCGCCGTGGCGTCGCCCTCCGGGTCGGTGGCCATGGCTTCCAGGACCAGGCGGTACATCCGGGCGATCCGCTCGGCATTGGCCCGGCTCAGGGTGCGGGTGGAGGTGGCGAGCGTGAAGCTGCCACCGGCCGTGGTGACCGCCAGGCCGAACTCCGTGCCGCCCTCGGCGAGGGCCTCGGTGGTGTCCACCAGCTCCGTCTCGAAGGCGTGGAAGTCCAGGTACGTGAAGTGGACGTCCACCAGGTGGGTCGTGCCCAGGGCCCGCTGGATGGCGGGCAGCGGGTGCCGGCGGTGCGGCCACAGCTCGATCTCACGGGCGAAGACCTGCTGCGCGAGCTCCGACCAGGTGTGGGCGGTGCGGTCGAACGCGAACGGGACGGTGTTGAGGTACATGCCGTAGACGCGGTCGGCGCCGAGTGCCTCTGGCCGGGCGTCGCACGCCAGACCCGTGAAGAAGCCGTCCTCCTCGGTGATCATGCTCATCACCTTCAGGTGGGCCGCGTGCAGCACGCTCTTGAACGAGGTGCGGGACCGGGCCGCAAGCGCCCGGAGCTCCTCCTCCAGGTCGCGGTAGGGCACCTCGACGCGGAACGGCGTGCCGGGCCCGTCGGAGTCCGCGCCTTCGCCCCACCCCTCGGGCAGGGTGAACTTGGGCCGGCCTGCCATGGCGCCCTTCCAGTACGCCCGGTCCTCATCGGAGAGCAACGACTTCTGCTCGGCCGCGATGAAGTCGGCGTAGCGGACCTCGGGACGCTCGTACGCCCCGGGCTCCGCGCCGTCGCGCAGCCGGCCGTACGCGCCGACCAGCTCGGTCAGCAGCCCGTGGTGGCTCCAGCCGTCCAGCACGGCGTGGCACTCGGCGACCGTCAGCCACCAGTTGTCGTCACCGGTGATGTGGACGGTCAGCCGCAGCAGCGGGGCCGTGTCGATGTCGATCGGCGACCGCCGTTCCTGCGCGGTGGACTCGGCGACGGCCGCGGTGACGGCGGCCTCGGACCATCCACGCAGATCGTGCACGGTCAGCGGGATCTCCGCAGTCGGGTGCACCAGCTGGAGCGGCACCGAGTAGGTCGTCAGGTCCAGCGAGGTGCGCACGATCTCGTGGCGTTCGGCGACGAGCCGCGCGGCCCCGCGCAGGGCGTCCGCCGAGAACGGGACCCCGTCGCGGATCCGGAGGGCCTCGACGTTGTGGTACACCCCCTCGCCTTCGCCGGTCAGCATCTCGACGACCATGCCGAGCTGGACCTGTGAGAGCGGATAGGCGTCGGTCAGCCCGGCCGGCAGCACCGCCCGGTCCGCCGGGGGCACCAGCGCGAACGGTTCGGTGGGCGCCTCGGGTTCGGCCGGGGCGGGCCGGCCGGTCAGGTGGGCGCTGAGCCCGGCGACCGTACGGTGCGCGAACACGTCGCGCGCCGAAACGTCGTAGCCGGCCGCGCGCAACGAGCCGACCAGCCCGATCGCCTTGATCGAGTCGCCGCCGAGATCGAAGAAGCCGTCCTCGGCCCCGACCCGCTCCACGCCGAGCAGCTCGGACCAGATCGCGGCGATGCGCTGCTCGTCGGCCGTCCGCGGGGCCACGTAGGCGCGCTCGGCGGGCCGGGCGGTGGGAGCGGGCAGCGCCCGGCGGTCCACCTTGCCCGCGGTGTTCAGCGGCAGGGCGTCCAGCTCCACGTACACGCCCGGGACCATGTAGGCGGGCAGGACCAGCCCGAGCCGCTGTGGGAGCGCCTCGGTGCTGCCGACGACGTAGGCGACGAGCGTACGGTCGCCGTCGCCCTCGTCGTGAGCGACGACCGCCGCGTCCCGTACCTGGTCCAGCGCGATCAGCTGGGACTCGATCTCGCCCAGTTCGATCCGGTGGCCGCGCACCTTGACCTGGTGGTCGGTGCGGCCCAGGAACTCCAGGTCGCCGTCCGGGCGGACCCGGACCAGGTCGCCGGTGCGGTAGAGCCGTTCGCCACCGGCCGCGGGGTGCGAGACGAACCGCTCAGCCGTCAGGTCCGGGCGGCCGAGGTAGCCGCGCGCCACACCGGCCCCGCCGATGGCGAGCTCGCCGACGACGCCGACGGGCACCCGCCGACCGCGGGCGTCGAGCACGTACACGCTCGTGTTGGCGATCGGCCGGCCGATCAGGACGTCGACGACGTCCCGGGGGACCTCCCAGGCCAGCGACCAGATGGTCGTCTCGGTCGGGCCGTACACGTTGACCAGGCGGTGCACCCTGGCGCGCAGGTCGCGGGCGAGCGACGCGGGCAGCGCCTCGCCGCCCGCGAGGGCGGTCACACCCCGCTCGTCGAAACCGGCCTCCAGGAGCATCTTCCAGCCTGAGGGGGTGGCTTGGACATGGCTCACGCGCTGGCCGCGGATGAGGGCCAGCAGCGCCTCGCCGTCCTTCGTCTCACTGTCGCCGGCCAGCACGACACGGGCGCCGGCGGTCAGCGGCAGGAACAGCTCCAGCCCCGAGATGTCGAAGGAGAGCGAGGTGGAGGCCAGCCAGGTTTCGGCGCCGACCAGCCCGTCCATCGCGGCGAGCAGGTTCGTCAGCGCACCGTGCGTGACGGCGACGCCCTTGGGACGGCCCGTGGAGCCCGACGTGTAGAGGACGTACGCCAGCCGGTTGGGGTCGGACGGCTCCGGCGCGAGCGCCGGTCCGGCGAGGGCGTCGGACAGCAGCACCGGCTGCGCCACCCGGCCCGCGTGCGCCGGCTCGGTGACGACCATGAGCGCACCGGCGTCGGCGAGGGCGTAGCCGATCCGCTCGTCCGGCAGGGACGGGTCGAGCGGGAGGTAGGCGGCGCCCGCCTTCCAGATGCCCAGCAGCACCGCGAGCAGATCCGGCGTGCGGGAGAGCAGGACGCCCACCACCGACTCCGGGCCCGCCCCGAGGCCGCGCAGGTGCCCGGCGACCCGGTCCGACCGCTCGTCCAGCTCCCGGTACGTCAGGGACGTGCCGGCGCCGGTGACCGCGACGGTCTCGGGTCGCAGCCGGGCCTGCACGCGCACCAGTTCGTGCGCGCCGGAGTCGTGGCGCTCGGCCGCCGTTTCGTTGAGCGTGTCGAGCAGCTCGCGTTCGCCGTCGAGGAGCGGCACCTGCGAGGCGTCGCCGTCCGGGTCGTCCAGCATGAGCTGCAGGACGGTGCGGTACAGCGCCGTCAGCCGGTCCGCGTTCGCCTTGCTGATCACGTGCGTGTTGACGGTGATCGAGAAGTGCTTCGCCTGGGTGGTGACCCGCAGCGAGAACTCGTTGGGGCTGATGTCGATCGTCTTGATGTAGTCGACCAGCTCGGTGTCGACCACGTGGAAGTCGATGAAGTTGAAGTAGACGTCGATCAGCCGCTCGCCGCCCGCCGCCCGCTGAATCGCCGGGATGGGGTGGCGCCGGTGCGGCCAGATCTCGATCTCCTGGGCGAAGACCTGCTGGACCAGCTCCGTCCACGTCCGCGCGCTGCGGTCGAAGGGGAACGGCACGGTGTTGAGGTACATGCCGTGGACGCGGTCGGCGCCCTGCGCCTCGGGCCGGGTGTCGCAGACCAGGCCCGAGAAGAACTCCTCCTCCTCGGTGATCATGCTCATCACCTTGAGGTGGACCGCGTGCAGCACGCTCTTGAGGGACACGCGTGCCTGTGCGGCGAACGCCTTGATCTCGTCGAGCACGTCGTAGAACGGGACGCCGGTGCGGTAGGTCTCGCGGGGCGCGGTCAGCTCCCCGTGCCAACCGGCGGGCAGTCGCAGCGCCGGCCGCCCGGAGACGATGCCCGACCAGTACTCCCGGTCCTCCTGCGAGGACAGCGACTTCTGCTCGGCGGCGATGAAGTCGGCGTACCGGACCGCCGGTTGCTCCACCGGCTCGGGCTGCTCGCCCTCGCGCAGCGTGCGGAAGAGGTGCAGCACCTCCATGAGCAACTGGTGGTAGCTCCAGCCCTCCAGGACCGGGTGGCACTCGGTGATCGAGAACCACCAGGTGCGGTCGTCGGTGAGGTGCGCGGTGAGGCGCAGCAGCGACGGCTTGGTGAGGTCGAACATCCGCTCGCGCTCCTCGGCCATCCACTGCCGGATCGCCGGGTCCTGCTCCTCCTCCGGGAGTCCGCGCAGGTCGTGGACGGCGGAGGGGACGTGGGCCGTGGCGTGCACCAGCTGGATCGGCTGCGAGTAGGCGGAGAGTTCGAAGGAGGTACGGAGGTTCTCGTGGCGCTCGGCGACGATCTGCGCGGCCCGGTGGAACGCGTCGGACGAGAACGCGGCATCGTCGGTGATCTTCATGGTGGTGACGTTGTGGTAGTTCCGCTCGCCGTTGTCGGCGAGCATCTCGACCACCATGCCCAGCTGCACACCCGACATCGGATACGCGTCGACGATGCCCTCCGGCAGCCGGGCCCGGTCACGCTCGGAGATCAGCGAGAACGGCTCGACCGGCGGCTCCTCGCCCACCAGGGCGGGCTGCCCGGACAGATGTGCGCACAGCGCCGCCACCGTCCGGAACTCGAAGATGTCACGGACCGCGACGTCGAACCCGGCCGCGCGCAGCGCACCGGTCAGCGCCACCGCGCGCACCGAGTCGCCGCCGAGGTCGAAGAAGCCGTCCTCGACACCCAGCTGCTCCAGGCCCAGCACATCGCGCCAGACGGCCGCCACGCGCTCCTCGTCCGCGGTGCGCGGTGCGACGAAGCGGGTGCCGACCGCGAGGGCGGAGCCGCCGGGCGCGGGCAGGGCGCGCTTGTCGAGCTTGCCGTTGACGGTCAGCGGCAGCCGCTCCAGGGCGACGAAGGCGGCGGGGACCATGTACGGAGGCAGGGTGCGACCGAGCTGGCCACGCAGGTGCGACGGATCCACGTCACGACCGTCGGCCGGGATGACGTACGCCACGAGGCGCTTGTCGCCGGGGGTGTCCTCGCGGACGACCACCACGCCGTCCTGGACACCGTCCGCGGCGATCAGCTGGTTCTCGATCTCGCCCAGCTCGATCCGGTAGCCGCGGATCTTGACCTGGTCGTCGATGCGGCCGACGAACTCCAACCGCCCGTCGGCCATCCGGCGCGCCGTGTCACCACTGCGGTACATGCGCGAGCCGGGCGGGCCGAACGGGTCCGGCACGAAGCGCTGCGCGGTCAGGTCCGGCCGGCCGAGGTAGCCGCGGGCCACACCCGGACCGGCCACGTGGATCTCGCCGGGCACGCCGGTGGGGGCCAGGTTGCCGTCCTGGTCGAGCAAGTAGATCCGCAGATCGCTCAGTGGTGCGCCGATCCGGTTGCCCGCCTCCGGGGCGAGGTCCGCCTCGGTGACCCGGTGGAAGGTCGAGTGCACCGTGGTCTCGGTGATGCCGTACATGTTCAGCAGCGCCGGCGGCTCCAGCCCCAGCCGGTCGGTCCACGGCCGCAGCTCGGGCGTCTCCAGCTTCTCGCCCGCGAACACGACCGCACGCAGCGCGAGCCGCTCCAGACGAGGATCGCCCTCGCCGGCCGCGGCGACCAGCGAACGGAACGCGGTCGGCGTCTGGTTGAGCACGGTCACCTGGTGCTCGACGAGCAGGTCCAGGAAGTCCTCCGGGGAGCGGGCGGTTTCGAAGGGCACCACGACGAGCTTGCCGCCGTACAGCAGGCACCCCCACATCTCCCACACGGAAACGTCGAAGGCGTAGGAGTGGAACAGCGGCCACACGTCGGTCTCCGCGAACCCGTAGTGCCGCTCGGCGGAGGCGAGCAGCCGGGCCACGTTGGCGTGACTGAGGACGACGCCCTTGGGGCGGCCGGTCGAGCCCGACGTGTAGATCGTGTAGATCAGGTTGTCGGGCGTGGCGAGCGGCTCCGGATCGCCCTCGGGGAAGACGCTCAGCTCCTCGCGGTCCAGGACGACCACCGTGCCCTCGTGGACCGCGGCGATCTTCTCCTCGTGGACGTCCTGGGTGAGGACGATCCGCGCGGAGGCGTCCTCGAGGACGAAGCCCAGCCGGTCGGCCGGTGCGGCCGGGTCGAGCGGCAGGTAGCCCGCACCGGACTTGAGGATGCCGAGGAGGGCGGGCACCAGGTGGGCCCCGCGCTCCAGGCAGAGCCCGACCAGGGCCTCGGGACCCGCGCCCAGGGCGCGCAACCGGTGCGCGATGCGGTTGGCGCGAGCGTTGAGCTCGGCGTAGGTCAGCTCGACGCCCTCGGCGACCACGGCGACCGCGTCCGGAGTGCGGCGGACCCGCGCTTCGAACAATTCGTGCACGGTGCGGTCGACACCGTGGTCGAAGAGGTCGCCGCGGACGACCGGTCCCGCGGGGGTCAGGGCCGCGGCCTCGGTCTCGTCGAGGACCTCCAGCGCGGAGAGGCGTGCTCCCGGCGACTCGGCCACCGAACACAGCAACCGGGCGAAGTGGCGGCCGAAACGCTCCACGGTCGGGGCGTCGAAGAGGGCTGTCGGGTAGAGGAACTCGCCGTCCAGCGAGCCGTCCGGACGCTCGGTCATCAGCAGGGTCAGGTCGAACCGGGACGACTTGACGCTGATGGGGAACTCGCTCATGGTCAGGCCGGGCAGCGTGGCCTCGAAGGAGCCGCTGCTGCGCAGCCCGAGCATCACCTGGAACAGCGGGCTGCGCGACAGGTCGCGCTCCGGCGCCACCTCCTTGACCAGGTGCTCGAACGGCACCTCCTGGTGGACCAGGGCGTCGGAGACCGTCTCCCGCACGGTGGCGAGCAGGTCACGGAAGACGGGGTCGCCCTCCCATCTGCTGCGCAGCACCAGCGTGTTGACGAAGAAGCCCACGAGGTTGGCGACCTCGGGGCGGCCGCGGCCCGCGACGGGCGAGCCGACGCTGATGTCGCGCTCGCCCGTGTAGCGGTGCAGCAGCACGTTGAACGCCGCGAGCAGTACGGCGTAGAGGGTCGCGTCCTGCTCCCGGCCGATCTGCCGCAGCTTCCCCGCGAGCTCCGCGTCCACCCGGAAGGGCAGCATCTCTCCGGACCAGTCCCGGTGCGCCGGGCGCGGCCGGTCGGTGGGCAGCTCCAGCGGGGCCACGCCTGTCAGCCGCTCGCGCCAGTGCGCCAGCGCGTCCTGGTAGCTGCGGCGCTCGGTGAGGGTGCCGCGCTCCCAGGCCGCGTAGTCGGCGTACTGGACGGCCAGCGGAGGCAGCGGGGAGGGACGGCCCTCGATCCGGGCCTGGTAGAGGCTGCGCAGCTCGCGCAGCAGCACGTCGATGGACCAGCCGTCGAGCGCGATGTGGTGGCAGGCGACGACCAGCACGTGGTCGTCGTCGGCCAGCTTCACCAGCCGCAGCCGGGCCGGCCAGTCGCGCTCCAGCGTGAACGGTCGAAGGGTCTCCTCGACCGCGAACGCGTGGGCCCTGGCCTCGCGGTCGGACTCGGGCACATCCGTGAGGTCGACCAGCTCGTAGTCGCCGGGGCCGGCCGGGTCGATGAGCTGAACGGGCTCGCCGCCGACCGTGCCGTACCGGGTGCGCAGCACCTCGTGCCGCTCCAGCACCTCGACCCAGGCAAGGCGCCACGCCTCCTCGTCCAGGGCGCCGCGCATGCGCAGCGCCAGCGGCACCAGGTACTCGGTGGTGTCCGGGTCGAGCCGGTCGAGAAGCCACAGCCGGCGCTGCCCGTACGACAGCTGCAGCGGCTTGTCGCGGTCGGCGCGCGGTATCCCGTTGCGGCGGCCGCGGCCACCGCCCGCCAGGCGCCGGCGCAGCAACTCCTCGCGGAGCGCGGCGACGTCCGCGGTGGCGCCGCCGGCCGGCTCCACGGCCCCTCCGCCGGCCGCCCCGGTTCCGGCAGGCGGGTTGGTCTGACCGGTGCTCATGACTCGTACCCCTTCAGCTGTGTCGCGTCCGCCACCAGTTCGGCGTCGGACATGGCGGCGATGTCGGCTCTGATCTGCTCCTCGACGGCGGCCGCCTGTTCGGCGACGGTCGGCCCCTGGAACACCGCGCGGACGGGCAGGTCCACGTCGAACTCGTCCTGGATGCGGGAGATGAGCCGGACCGCCAGGAGGGAATTGCCTCCCACCTGGAAGAAATTGGCGTGGATGCCGGCGTCGACGCCGAGCAGCGCCGTCCAGATCTCGTTGATCCGGGTCTCCACCGGATCGCGCGGGGCCTGGTGACCCGCGGCGACGACGGAGGACAGGTCGGGGGCGGGCAGGGCGCGCCGGTCGACCTTCCCGTTGCGGTTGAGCGGCACCGTGTCGATCGCCATGAACACCAGCGGCACCATGTAGTCCGGCAGCCGCTGCGCGCAGTGCGCGGCGAGCGCAGCGGCGGCCAGCGGCCCGCCCTCGGCCGGCACGCAGTACGCGACCAGGCGCTTGTCCCCCGCGGCGGACTCGTCGACGACGACGACCGCCTCCCGGACTCCCGGGTGCGCGACGAGGACCGCGGCGATCTCGCCGGTCTCGATGCGGTAGCCGCGGATCTTGACCTGTCCGTCGATGCGGCCGAGGAAGTCGACCGCGCCATCGGGCAGGAGCCGGGCCAGGTCACCGGTGCGGTAGAGCCGGGAGCCCGGCTCGCCGTACGGGTTGGGCACGAAGCGCTCCGCCGTCAGGGCCGGGCGGTCCACGTACCCGTGGGCCAGCCCCGCCCCGGCGACGTACAGCTCACCGGTGACGCCCACCGGCAGCTGGCGCAACTCCGCGTCCAGCACATGCGTGGTGACACCGGGCAGCGGGCGGCCGATCGGCACGATCTCACCGTGCTGTTCGCCGGTCACCGGATGGATGGTGGAGCCGACGGACGCCTCGGTCGGCCCGTACTCGTTGATCAGCCGTCCGTCGCCCAGGATCCCCCGCCAGTGCTCCGCGAGCCGCGTCGGAAGGCCCTCGCCCGCGACGACCAGCACGGAGGCCAGCGACGCGGCCTGCTCGGTGCTGAGCTGGTGGGTGAGGAGCTCCAGGTGGCCCGGCGTGAGCTTGATGAAGCTGAACGGCCCGGTCTCGGCCAGGGTCCGGCCAAGGTCGGTCACCGGCAGGTCGCGGGGCAGCAGGTGCACGGTCTGCCCGCACAGCAGTGGCGCGTAGAGGTTCGGCACCACCAGGTCGAAGGCGGTCGACGAGAACACCGGCGCGCCCGTCGAGCCGTGCGAGGCCAAGTCCCGCACCGCCCAGCGCAGATGCCCGGCCAGGCCGCGGTGCGGCACCTGGACACCCTTGGGACGCCCCGTCGAACCGGACGTGTAGATCACGTACGCGGTGGCGTCCGGGTCGGCCGTCACGTCCGGCGGCGCCGCGTCCTCCTCCGCCTCCTCGTGCGCGAGGACCAGCGGCCCCTGCCACACCTCACCGAGCACGGCCGCGAACGACGGCTCCGACACCACCGCCGCGGCCCCGGAGTCGGTGAGCATGTACGCGATCCGGTCGGACGGGAACTCCGGGTCGACCGGCACATAGGCCGCCCCCGCCTTCCAAGTGCCGAGGAACGCGGCGAGCACGTCGGGGCCGCGCCCCAGCAGCACGCCCACCGCGTCGCCCGGTCCGACCCCGAGAACCGACAGTCTGCGCGCGTAGCGTGCGGCCTGCTCGTCCAGCTCGCGATAGGTCGTGCGAAGCGCCCCGAAGGACACCGCGACCGCGTCGGGCGTCGCCGCCGCCTGTTCCTCGAACATGCGCAGGGTGTGGGAGACCGGCCAGTCGGCGTCGGTGACGTTCCACCGGGCCAGCTGTGCGCGCTCGGCCTGCGAGAGCAGCTCCAGCTCCCCGGTGCGGTGCTGCGGGTCGGCCCCGGCCTGGGCGAGGATGCGCACGAAGTGCTCGGCGAGCCGCTCCACGGTCGGCGCGTCGAACAGAGCCGTCGCGTATTCCAGGCCACCGGTGTACGAGCCGTCCTCGCGGCGCCGCAGGAACAGCGTCAGGTCGGTCTTGGCGACCCCCCAGGCCTCCCGCACGACCTCCGCCTCGGTACCGCCGGACAGCCCGCCGGTCAGCTCCTCGTCGTGCAGGTCGAACGCCGCCTGGTAGAGCGGTGTGCGCGACAGGTCGCGCTCCTGCTCCAGTGCCTGCACCACCCGCTCGAACGGGACGTCCTGGTGCGCGAAGGCGAACAGGCTCGCCGCCCGGGTGCGCGCCACGGCCTCGGCGAAGGTCTCCTGCGGACCGCCCTCGGCCCGCAGCACCAGGGAGTTGAGGAAGAAGCCCGCCACCTCGGCGGTCTCGGGACGCAGCCGTCCCGCCACCGGCGTGCCGATCGCCAGGTCCCACTGGCCCGAGTGCCGGGCGAGCAGCACGGAATACGCGGCCGCCAGCGTCATGAACGGGGTCGCGCCCTGCTCCCGGCCCGCGGCCAGCACCACGGTGGCCACCTCCGCGGGCACCGTGAAGGTGACCACGGCGCCCCGGCCGTCGCGCAGCGCGGGCCTCGGCCGGTCGGTCGGCAGCTGGAGCGGTTGGCAGCCGTCGAGTGCCGAGCGCCACGCGGCGAGGCCGGCGGCGAGCCGCTCATCGGTCAGCTCGCGACGCTGCCACACGGCGTGGTCGGCGTACTGGAGCGCCGGAGCGGGCAGTTCCTCACCCGCGTACAGGGCCCGGAAATCACGCTCCAGCACGACGGCCGACCAGCCGTCGCACGCCACGTGGTGCAGGGTCAGCAGCAGGACATCGCCGTCTTCGCCGCGGATCAGCAGCGCCCGCCACACCGGCCCCTCGGTCAGGTCGAAGCCCCGGCCGATCTCGGCCCGTGCCTCGGCCGCCAGATCATCGGTCGCCGCCTCGCGCAGCTCGCAGACGGCCTCTGCGGCGATCACCTGCCGCGGCTCGCCGCCGACCGCCGGGTAGCGGGTGCGCAGGATCTCGTGCCGGGCGGCGAGCGCCCGCAACGCGTCGCGGACGGCACCGAGGTCGGCCCGCCCGGGCAGCCGGACGAAGAGCGGCACGGTGAACTCGGCGCTTCCCGGCGACAGTCGGTCCAGGAACCACAGGCGCTCCTGGCCGAACGACAGCGGCAGCTCGCCCGTGCGGTCCGTCGGCGTGACCGGCGGCAGTGCGGTGCCTGCCGTGTCCAGCAGGCGTGCCTGCGCCTCGACCGTGGACGCGCCGTACAGGTCCTGGATGCGGATCGAGGCGGCACCGCCGGGCTCGGCGCCCAGCCGCTCGGCGAGCCGGACCAGCAGCAGCGAGTAGCCGCCGAGCTGGAAGAAGTCGTCGTGGGCGCCGACCCGTTCGAGGCCGAGCAGCTCGGCCCACACGCGCGCGACCGTCTCCTCGGCCGACGTGCGCGGGGCGACGTACGAGCCACCGTCCGCGTCGAACACCGGGGCCGGCAGCGCCGAGCGGTCGATCTTGCCGCTGGCGAGCAGCGGGAACGTGTCCACCGGCACGAAGACGGAGGGGACGAAGGGCGCCGGCAGCCGGTCGCGCAGATAGCTGCGCAGCTCCGCCGGGCCGGGGGTGCCGCGCACATGCGCGGCGAGCCGGACCGTGCCGTCCGAGCCGCGGACGGTCGAGACGACCGCACCCGACACCTCGGGGTGGGTGGTCAGGGCCGCCTCGACCTCGCCCGGCTCGATGCGCACCCCGTCGACCTTGACCTGCTGGTCCAGGCGGCCCAGGTACTCCAGTTGGCCGTCCTCGCGCCAGCGCACGCGGTCGCCGGTGCGGTACAGACGGCTCCCCGGCTCACCGTACGGGTCGGGGACGAAGCGCTCCGCGGTCTGGGCCGGGCGCCCGAGGTAGCCACGGGCGACGCCGGCCCCACCGATGTACAGCTCACCGGGTACACCGAACGGAGCCGGGTCCCCGGAGGCGTCCAGCACCAGCAGCCGCACGTTGTCGACGGGGCGGCCGATGGGCACCTGCCCCGCGCCGTACGCCGGGTCGTGGTGGCCGGCGGACGCCTCGACGGTGCACTCGGTCGGGCCGTAGGCGTTCCACACCTCGGCCTTCACCCGCTCCAGCAGCTCGGCGTGGAGCGGCTCGCCGCCGCACAGCAGCAGCCGCACCGAGTCGCAGGCCGCCCAGGCCGGCTCCTCGACCAGCAGCCGCAGCACGGACGGGACCAGTTGCAGGATGGTCACCCCGTGCTCGGCGACCGCGCCCGCGATTACCTTCGGGTCGCGCTCGGCGCCGGGCGGCGCCATCACGAGCGTGGCGCCCGAAGCCAGCGGGGCGAAGAACTCCCACACCGCCGCGTCGAAGCTGACCGGCGTGCGCTGCAGCACGCGGTCACCCTCGCCGATCCCGTGCAGGCGGATCTTCCAGTCGATGTGGTTGGCGATGCCCGCCTGCGTGACGACGACGCCTTTGGGCTCCCCGGTGGAGCCCGAGGTGAACAGCACGTACGCCGCGTGGGCGCCGTCGCCCGCCGGCGCGGGCCCGTCCTGCGACGGCGGGGCGGCCGGGCCCGCGAGGACCTCGGAGACGAGGAGCGGGCGCGCCCCGGTGCCGGCGAGCGTCGCGGCCGCCGCTGCGTCCGTGACCACGACGGAGGCGCCGGTGTCGGACAGCAGGCGACGCACACGGTCAGCCGGGTGGGTCGTGTCCAGCGGTACGTAGGCGGCTCCGGCCTTCCAGAGGCCGAGGAGCGCGACCACGAGGTCGAGTCCCCGGGGCAGCAGGACACCCACGAGCTGCTCCGGGCCGATGCCCTGGGTACGCAGGTGGCCGGCCAGCAGGCCGGCGCGCTCTTCCAGTTCTGCGTACGTGAGGTGCCGCTGACCGTCGATCACGGCGACGGCGCTCGGCGACTGGGCCGCCCGAAGCGCAATACGGTGGTGGAGAAGGGGACTCAACGCTGCTCCTCTAGCTGGGTCAGGAAGCGGTCTGCTCGGCCATCCGGCGGCGCAGGCTCAGGGGTCGCATGTCGGTCCACACCTCGGCGATGTGGGCCAGGCACGCCTCGTGCGTCCCCTCGAAGCCCTCGGGACGCCAGCCGGCCGGCAGCTCCCTGTCGGCCCACCAGAGCGAGTACTGCTCCTCGTCGTTGAGCACGACCCGGTGGGTGGTGACTGCGTCGTTCACTGCGCTCATCGGCGCTCCTCGTCGGCTGAGTCGGGTGTTTGGCACGGCTGCGCAAGGGGCACAGCCGTACCCGAAGGAATATTCGGCCGCCCCCTATACCCCGCCTATACGGCGTGAATGACGCGTCTCCGGATCGACCGGGACGGGGGCGAAGTTCCGCGTCCCCGGGCGCGGTCCCGCTGGGACCGAAGCTGTTTCCCCGCGCCCGCCCGGCCTGGTCCCCCCCCCGTGGTGGAGAAGCCGACTGGTTCGTCCGGCACCGCAGCGGAGGCCTCGATGCTGGTCGCTGCCGGGGTATGGGGCCGGTATAGGCCCCGCGGGCAGGGTCCCGCTCCGACACGCGGCCCCACCCGGGCCGACCGCCGGAGCAGTGGAGAGGTACATGTCCCACACCGTGCAACCCCCTCAGCGCGTCGCCGTGTTCTGCGGGGCCAGACCGGGCCATGCCGCCCACCACACCGAGCTCGCATACGCCTTCGGCACGGCGCTGGGCGCCCGCGGCCTGGGGTTGGTCTACGGCGCCGGCGGTGTCGGCGTCATGGGCGCCGTCGCCGACGGGGCCCTTGCCGCCGGGGCGCCCGTCACCGGCGTGATCCCGCACGACCTGCATGAACGCGAGCGCCCCGACCAGGCGCGCGGCGAGATCTTCGTGGTCCGCAGCATGCACGAGCGCAAGGCGCGGATGTACCGGCTCGCCGAGGGCTTCGCCGTCCTGCCCGGCGGTTACGGCACCCTGGACGAACTCATGGAGGTCGCCACCTGGAACCAGCTCGGCTTCCACGACAAGCCGATCGTCCTGGTCAATGCGCGGGGCTTCTTCGACCCTCTGCTCGCCCTGCTCGACCACCTCGTCGCCGAGGGCTTCATGTCGGCCCGCGACCGCTCTCTGATCCAGGCGAGTACGGACATCGAGGAATGCCTCGACCTGCTGAACCTGCGCAGCCCCGCGGTGGCCGCCGGCTGACGGACCCGCGCCGCCCGGGCCAGGTGGGGGCGGCCGGACCGCTTATAGGAGGGGTATAGAGCGCGGCCCCACGATACGGACCGGTCGCCCGCCCGCCGCCAGGAGTGCCCCCGCATGAACAGCTGTCCCATCCGCAGAGTCCTCGTCGTCGGAGGCGGTACGGAGGGCTGGATGACGGCTGCCTATCTGCGCCGGGCCCTGGAGGGCACCGTCGAGGTCACGGTGCTGGAGGATCCGGGCTCCGCGCTGCGTGTCCCCATCGGCGAGGGGACCCAGCCCCATCTGCACCAGCTCTTCTTCGACGTGCTCGGCGTCCACGAGGACGAGTGGATGCGCGAGTGCGGAGCGGGCTTCAAAATGGCGATACGGTTCGTCAACTGGCGTACCGAGGGCCCCGTGCAGGGCGAACCGCGCCTCCTGCCCGGAGGCGGCAGCGACCACTTCTACCATTCGTCCGGCCTGCTGCCCCACTGCGAAGGGCTCCCGCTCTCCCACTACTGGTACAGGAACAAGAACGCCGGCCTGACCGACGAGCCCTTCGACTACGCCTGCTACCGCGAACCACCGCTGATGGACGCGCGCCGCGCCCCGCGCTGGCCCGACGGGCGTCTGGCCACCCGCTACGCCTGGCACGTCGAGAGCGCCCGGCTGGCCGGCTATCTGCGCCGGCTGGCCACCGCGGCGGGCGTACGGCTGGTCGAGGGCCGGCCTGCTGGGGCCGAGCGGGACGAACGGGGCCTGCTGACCTCCGTCCACACGGCCTGCGGCCGCCGGCTGGAGGCCGATCTGTTCATCGACTGCTCGGGCTCCGCCGCCGCGCTGCTGGACGGGGTGCTGGGCGAGACCTTCCTGTCGCTGCGGGACGAGCTTCTCTGTGATCGGGTGGTCGTCGCCTGCGTACCCCACGACGACCGGCCCGACAACGTCGACCCGTACACCTCGGCGATCGCCCTCGAGTCGGGCTGGGCCTGGAAGGTCCCGCTGCGCGGCCGCTTCTCGACCGGGCACGTCCACCACAGCGCCCTGACGAGCACCGACGAGGCCGTGCAGGAGCTGTGCCGCTTGTGGGGTCTGGATCCCCAAAAGACCGACTTCGACATCGTTCCGCTGCGCACGGGCCGCGCCGGGCGCGCCTGGGTGGGCAACGTGGTGGCCGTCGGCCGGGCGTACGGCTCCCTCGGCCCGCTCCAGTCGACCGGCAGCCACTTCCTGCTGTCCGCGCTGCACCGGCTGGTGACCCACTGGCCCGACCGCGGATTCGAGCCGGTGCTGGCCGACGAGTACAACCTCTCCACCGAGGCGGTCTTCGAGGAGTCACGGGACTTCGTGCAGGCTCACTTCGTGCACGCACCGCGCAGGGACACACCGTACTGGCGCGCGGCGGGATCCCGCCCGCTCCCCGCGGGCCTGCGCCGCAAGACCGCCCTCTACCGGGCGGGACTCACCGTCAACCCGTGGCTGACCGACGAGGCCGCGTACTACGGCGCGTACGGGAACGCCGAGGCCGAACTGGGCAACATCTGGACCAACGGCGACTACTACAGCGTCCTGACCGGCCTGGGCACCGAGCCGGCGGCCCCGCTGCCGGCCCTGTACCACCGCCCGGACACGGTCACGGCCGCGGAACAGCTCTTCACGATGATCAAGCGCCAGCAGCGCACCCTCCTGGAAACCCTCCCGAGCGCGTACGACACCCTTCGGCGGCTCCACGGCGGATAGCCGGACGACGGCCGCGGCAGCCGACGCACGGCCCACCCGCCCCTCAACACCCCTCGGTGGACCAAGGCACGGGAGTCAGCCGAGACGCAACGCTTCTCCCAGGTCAGAGCGAGGATGCAAGAAGACGGCCGGAGCCCCCGCACAGTGGGCTCCGGCCGTCGGTCGGTGGCGTGCCAGTGGCGACTAGAGGGCCAGGCCGGTGAGGACCAGCACCCGCTCGTACGTGTAGTCGTCCATCGCGTACTTCACGCCCTCGCGGCCCACACCGGACTGCTTGGCGCCGCCGTACGGCATCTGGTCGGCGCGGTAGGACGGGACGTCGCCGACGACCACGCCGCCGACCTCGAGCGCGCGGTGGGCGCGGAAGGCGGTCTGCAGGTCGCGGGTGAACACACCCGCCTGGAGGCCGTACTTGGACGAGTTGACCGCGGCGAAGGCCTCGGCCTCGCCGTCCACGCTCTGCACGGTGAGGACCGGTCCGAAGACCTCCTCGCAGGCGAGGGTGGTGTTCGCGGGCACGCCGGTGAGGACGGTCGGCGCGTAGGAGGCGCCGTCGCGCTTGCCGCCGGTGAGCAGCTGGGCGCCGGCCCCGACGGCCTCGTCGACCCAGGACTCGACACGCTTGGCGGCGTCCTCGTTGACCAGCGGGCCGACGTCGGTGGCGGAGTCGGACGGGTCGCCGGTGACCTGGGCCTCGACGGCTGCGACGATCTTCGGCAGCAGCCGGTCGTACACGGAGGCGTCGGCGATCACGCGCTGCACGGAGATGCAGGACTGGCCGCCCTGGTAGTTGGAGAAGGTGGCGATACGGGTCGCCGCCCAGTCCAGGTCCTCCTCGGAGGCGAAGTCGGCGAGGACGACGGCCGCACCGTTGCCACCGAGCTCCAGGGTGCAGTGCTTGCGCGGCACCGAGTCCATGATCGCGTAGCCGACCTTGTCGGAGCCGGTGAACGAGATGACCGGGAGACGCTCGTCCTGGACGAGGGCGGGCATCTTGTCGTTCGGCACCGGCAGCACGGACCAGGAGCCGGCGGGCAGCTCGGTCTCGGCGAGCAGCTCACCGATGATCAGGCCGGACAGCGGAGTGGCGGGCGCCGGCTTGAGGATGATCGGCGCGCCGACGGCGATGGCCGGGGCGATCTTGTGGGCGCACAGGTTCAGCGGGAAGTTGAACGGTGCGATACCGAGGACGACGCCCTTCGGGAAGCAGCGGGTGAGGGCGAGACGGCCCTGGCCGCCGGCATCGGTGTCGAGGCGCTGGGCCTCGCCGCCGTTGAAGCGACGGGCCTCCTCGGCCGCGAAGCGGAACACGGAGACGGCACGGCCGACCTCGCCGCGGGCCCACTTGACGGGCTTGCCGTTCTCGGCGGAGATCAGCTGGGCGATCTCCTCGGTGCGCTCGACGAGACGCCTGGAGACGTGGTCGAGGGCCGCGGCGCGGACGTGGGCCGGGGTCGCCGCGAACTCGTCCACGACGGCGTGCGCGGCGGCCACGGCCTCCTCGACCTGAGCGTCGGTCGGGACGGCGACCGTGCCGACGAGACGGCCGTCCCAGGGGGAGGTCACGTCGAAGGTCGTCTCACCGGTGGCCTGGCGGCCGGCGAGCCAGAAGGCGTGGCTGGAAGTCATGTGCGGGTCCGGCCCTTCCGAAGTAGTGGGTTTCCTCTCTTCACACGGTAGGGCGGTGGACCGGAATCGTGATTTGTCCGCGCTGGAGTGGTTGGCGGGGCGGTCCTGCCGCTTTGGCGAGTGCGCAGGTCAGCGGCGGCGTTCCGTGCTGACGATGAGGCACACGCCCGCCACGACGACGGCGCCGCCGAGGGCGATCGGCCAGGTCAGCCGCTCGTTCAGGACCAGCGCGCCGAGGAGTACGGCGACGACCGGGTTGACGTAGGCGTACGTGGCGACGAGCGAGAGCGGCGCGGACTGCAGCAGCCAGGCGTACGCCGTGAACGCGATGAGCGAACCGAAGAGGACGAGATAGGCGAGGGCGGTCCAGGACCGGGCGGACACATCGGCGAGCACGAAGCCGTGCTGCTCGCCCCGGCCGAGGCCGACGAGCAGACAGCCGATGCCGCCGGCGACCATTTCGTACGCGCTCGCGGCGAACGGGTTGGCCGGCATGGGGATGCGCGAGGACGAGAAGGAGCCCACCGACCACATGAGGGTCGCGGCGATCACGGTGAGGACGCCCCACAGCTGTACGGCGCCGCTCAGGCCGGGAAGGGTCAGCACGGCCAGCCCGGCGAGACCGAGCAGGACGCCGCCGTACGCGCCGGCGCCCGGCCGTTCGCCGAAGGCCCTGCGCAGCACGACGACCCAGGCCGGGACGACGGCGATCAGCAGCGCGGCGAGTCCGGAGGGCACGGCGGTCTCGGCGAGGACGACGAGCCCGTTGCCGCCGAGGAGGAGCAGCAGGCCGACGACGGCTGCGGAGGCGAGCTGGGCGCGGGTGGCCCTGAGCGCCGACGGCCCCTGGCGCCAGGCGATGATCGCGGCGAGGAGCAGTCCCGCGGTGATGAAGCGGGCGCCTGCGGAAAGGAACGGCGGCATCGTCTCGACGACGATGCGGATCCCGAGATACGTCGACCCCCAGACGACGTACACGATGGCGAGCGCGGCCCATACGGCTCCGGATATCCGGCGGCCGGGCGCGGTGCCTGCGGCGGGTGTGTCGGCGGTGGTTTCGGCATAGGCAGCCGCGGTGGCGCCGGTGCGGGCATCGGGTTGCGTCATCGGTCCTTCTCGTCCTCGTCCGTGTGGACGGCAGCGTCATGGTGCACGGGCGGCGTCTTTGTGGGCAGGGGCGGGTGCCTCCCCGCCGTGCTGATCACGAGGCAGGACCCTAAGCAGTTCAGCAGTCAATTGCCATGTTTTCTGCCCGACTTCGGGCAGCGAACCGGAAAATTCTTCCGCATGCCGCATGCCGCATGCCGCGGCCGGGACGGGCGGGCGGGCGGGCGGGTCGGGCGCCTACTCCGGGACCGGCGACGGGCCGGGGCCCGGGCCTGGGGCCGTCGTCGTCCCTTCGGTCGCCTTGAGGGCGAGCCAGAGCTCCATGCGGACGTCCGGGTCGTCCAGGGAGCGACCGAGGATTTCCTCGACGCGCCGCATGCGGTAGCGCAGGGTGTGGCGGTGGACGCCGAGGTCGGCGGCTGCCGCGTCCCACTGGCCGTGGCGGGAGAGCCAGGCGCGCAGGGAGGCCACGAGGTCGCCGCGACCTGTCGCGTCGTGTTCGTACAGGGCACGCAGCATGCCGTCGGCGAAGGCGCGTACGGCGTCGTCGGCGAGGAGCGGCAGTACCGACCCCGCCGCGAGTTCCTCGTGCTCGACGAGGGCCCGGCCGCGCCGGCGGGCGACGGACAGGGCCTGTTCGGACTGCTTGTAGGCCGCGGCGGCGGCGATCGGGCCGGTCGGGGCGGACATGCCGACGACGACGCCCGCCTCCTCGGCCTCGCGTTCCGCGTACGACTCGCATTCGAGGACGACCGCTCCCCCGTCGGCGGCGAGGACGACGAGCCGGTCGTCGCCCTCGGGCGCGGTCAGCACCGCCTCGCCCGACCGGGAAGCGGCGGACTCCAGGGACTCGGCGAGCGCGTGCACGGGGTGCTCGGCGGCCGGGTCGGGCTCGCCGGCCGGTTCGGCGATCAGCAGCCGGAACGGCGCGTCCAGCAGCTCTCCGTACAGGTCCCCGGCGACCGCCCTGGCGTGGTCCGGCTGCCCGGACAGCATCATCCGCAGCACCGCCGCGCCCAGCCGCTGCTCGGCGGCCTGCAGCGAGCGGGAACGTTCCGTCGTCAGCGTCAGCAGGGCGATGGCGGAGTGCACGGCGTATCGCTCGGCCGTCCCGAGCGGCGCGCCCGTACCGACGGCGAGCGCTCCCCGCACCCGCCGCCCGGTACCCAGCGACTGCAGCTCGACCCGGTCGTCGGTGCCGCCGACGACCGCGCTGGCGGGTGCGGGCCGCTCACGCAGCCGCTCCACATCGGCGGTGAGCCGGGCAGCCCGGCGGGTGGCCCAGTCGGGTGCGGACGCGACGACCGCTCCGGACGCGTCGTAGAGCGCGGCCCAGCCGTCGACGTGCGCGGCGAGCCTGGCGAGCAGAGCCGCCGGGCCCTCGGCGAGCGCGGCACGGGTCAGTTCCCGCTGGGCCTCGAAGCCTGCGGTCACGGCCCGGTACTGGTCGGCGGCGATGGCGGCCGACACCGCCTTGCTGATGGCGAGGAACGGGGTGCGGCGCGGTACTTCGAGGAGCGGGAAGTCCTCCTCCTCGGCGGCTTCCAGCAGTGCGGCGGGGATGTCGTCGTAGTTGACGCCGACGGCGAAGCCGAGCCCGACGACACCCGCGCCGACCAGCCTCCGCACGTACCGTCGCATCGCGTCGTGGTCCGCGGCGTCCAGCGTCATCGCGGTGACGAGAAGCAGTTCGCCGCCCTCCATGTACGGCACGGGATCGGCCAGCTCGCTGACGTGCGCCCAGCGCACAGGAGTCCCGAGCCGGTCCTCCCCGGCGCGCACGGTCAGTTTGAGCGCGGAGTGCTGGACGAGTGAGGCAAGGGTGACCGGCATGGGACCGCGGACTTTCGGCAGAGGATGAGAGCTCCGGGCCTGGGGCTGCTGAGCGTCGGGCCTCGGGGCCGTGGACTTCTGAGCGTCGGGGCTGCTGAGCGGGGCTTCTGAGCTTTTTGCCGTCCCGTACGAACGGCATACCTCGATTCTGCCAGGTCGTACGGGTGCGCGGGTCGGGTCCGCCGGTCGGGTGTGCGGGTCGGGTCCGCGGATCAGGTGCGCGAGCCGGGTGCACGCATCAGGTGCGCGGATCAGCTGCGCAAGCCGGGTGCGCGGATCAGGTGCGCAGGTCCACCAGCAGCGGCGGCGCGTGCTCGCCGCGTACCGAGGTGAGCGAGAGCACGGCGTGCCCGGCGGGCACGGAGTGCGCCAGCTCGGAGGCCGACCAGCGCTCCCGCTCGACCTCACGGACCGTCACGGCCTCGGCGGTGGCCGCCTTGCCGGTCACCAGACGACGCATGAAGTGCAGCGCCTTGGTCAGCGGCTCGTCGGAGATGATCTGCCGGTTGGTGACGTCCCTGGTCTGCACCCATTCGGTGCCCCAGGTCTCGGCGAACCGCCCGCCGTCCCAGGGCGCGAGCCCCGCGAACGCCATCCGGCACCCGACCGCGCCCAGCAGCGGCCCACGCAACGTCTCGGGCACGTCCTCCAGGGTGCGCAGTGCCAGCACCACCCCCGCGTGGGCGGAGCGCAGCCTCTGCACGGCTCTCACCGAGTCGGCGGTGACGGTGTACGTCGCGTCGTCGAGGATCAGGCAGGCGAAGAGCGAGCGGTCGGAACGTGCGAGTGCGGCCTCGGTGAACTGGGCGAGTACGAGCCGGGCGATGATCCGGGAGGCTTCGGCGTGGCCGCGTTCGGGAAGGTCGACGCGTACCCGGAGGGGGTGCTCGATGGCCCGCAGCGAGAACTGCCGGCCCGGCTCCGTCGTACGGAAGAACTGCGCGAACGCGGGCCGGTCGAGAAACGCGATCCGCTCGGCGAGCAGCACACCGATGTCGTCCGCGCGCCCCGACTGGCGTGCGCGCGCGTCGAGTTCACGGAGCTGGGACGCCTCCCCGTGCTCCTCCAGGGCGGTGCGCAGCTCGTCCAGCGCACCGGGCGCACCACCGACGAGCTCACGCAGCTCCGGCACGGCCGGGAAGTGGCCGTGGACGCTCCGGTACGGCCCGATGAGCTGGGCGAGCGCGGTGGCGGCCCGGCGGCTGTCGACCGTCAGGTCCCCGACCAGCGCCTCGGCGAGGATGCGGGCGGCCTCGTCGGGGTCGTCGGTACCGCCGTACAGATCGAGGTCGTGCGTGGACTCGGGCCGGCCGAGGGCGATGACGAGGTCGAACGCGTCGTCGGGGGCCGGAGCGGTGCCGTGCGCGGTGACGGCGACGACGGCGGCCCGGTTGGCGAGCGCCTGCAGGCACATCGCCTCCACGACGGGCCGCACGAGCCGCACGGTCTTCCCGGACCCCGAGGGCCCGACGGCGAGCAGCGAGGTGCCGAGGAGGGCGGGCTCGAGGGCGACGCCGGTGGTGCGGCGGGCGTAGGGGTTGCGGGGGTGGTCGACGGCGGTGCCGATCTTCACCTGTCCGGTGGCGAGGTCGTGGGCGGCGGTGCGGACGGGCAGGTCCCGTGCGCCTGAGGGGTGGGCGCAGGCAGCGGCGCCGTCGGCACGGACGGTGTCGGTGAAGGCGGGCAGCCGCTCGGGCCGGGTGCGTACGCCCTGCCAGGCACGGCGGATCCGGGCGTAGTCGACATCGCCGAGCGTGCCTCGCTTCGTCGCCTCGGCGAGGGTGTGCGCCACCTCGTCGAGCCCGGCGGCACGCAGCTCGGGCCAGTCGGCGGGGTCCTCCTTGGGCGGGCGCGGCGGGGCGGGGGCCTCCTGCCTGCGTGCGTACCGGCGCCAGATGTCCGGCACGTGACCGATGCGGGCGAAGAAGACGAGCAGGCCGCCGCCGACGAGCGCGTAGTAGACGTAGCTGGCCGTGGCCCACAGGGGCGGGTCGGCGCGCCAGGACTCCGGGGTGAGGACGAGCAACGGCCAGAGCCAGTAGCGGCCGAGGTAGCCGTTCCACAGCAGGGACCAGAGCAGCCAGCCGGTGAGCAGGGCGATCAGCGCGCCGGCGAAGAGCCGCCGGGCCGGAATCACCTCCGGCTCCTGCTCCGGCCGCGGCCGGTGCCCCAGCCGCCAGATACCGGGGTCGGCCTGGGGCCTGGGTGTACGCAGCCAGGCCGCGACGGACGCCCCGGTGGAGGGGGCGGGCGCGTGCGAGGGAGCCGGGGGGACGGCGGGAGGCACCGGCGGGGGTCCGGCGGGGCGCGGAACGGGGTGGGCGCTCCCGGCGCTGCCCGCCCGCGTGCCGCGTGCGTCGTACGTGCCTTCGGTGTCCATGAAACCCTGCCCCCTGACCAGCCAGGACCGTGTCTGTGCCACCGTCAATCTAGTGCCCATCGGCGGGGAGTTCAGCGAGTACGCCGTGCGCGAGCCGCTGCGGCGCGACGGTGATCCGTTCCGGGGCCTCGGCGGCAACGTCCTCGCCCGGCTCACCGGGCCCGGGTGCCCCGGAGTGCCCCGGGCCCGCCCGACCACGCCCCGGCCCGCCCCTCCCCCGGCCGGGGTCCGGGGCTCGTCCCCCGGAACGGGACAGCTCGGCTGCTCTATGTCCGTGACGGACAAACGACACGCGCCCACCACTACCGAACGGAGCATGCCGGACCCCCTGACGCGGACCTAGCCTGCGAAGAAAGAAGAAGTGCGTCCGAAAAGACACCCCAGGAGCCCTCATGACCGCAATTCCGCAGGAGCGCCGCGTCGTCACCGCCATTCCCGGCCCGAAGTCGCAGGAGCTTCAGGCCCGCCGTCTCTCCGCGGTCGCGGGCGGCGTGGGCTCCGTGCTGCCGGTGTTCACCACCCGCGCCGGCGGCGGCATCATCGAGGACGTCGACGGCAACCGCCTCATCGACTTCGGCTCCGGTATCGCCGTGACCTCCGTGGGCGCCTCCGCCGAGGCCGTCGTACGCCGCGCCTCCGCGCAGCTGCAGGACTTCACCCACACCTGTTTCATGGTCACGCCGTACGAGGGCTACGTCGAGGTCTGTGAGCAGCTCGCCGAGCTGACCCCGGGCGACCACGCCAAGAAGTCCGCGCTGTTCAACTCCGGCGCCGAGGCCGTCGAGAACGCCGTCAAGATCGCCCGCGCGTACACCAAGCGCCAGGCCGTCGTCGTCTTCGACCACGGCTACCACGGCCGTACGAACCTGACGATGGCGCTGACCGCCAAGAACATGCCGTACAAGCACGGCTTCGGCCCGTTCGCCCCCGAGGTCTACCGCGTCCCGGTCGCCTACGGCTACCGCTGGCCGACCGGCCCGGAGAACTGCGGCCCCGAGGCCGCCGCCCAGGCCATCGACATGATCACCAAGCAGGTCGGCCCGGACAACGTCGCCGCGATCATCATCGAGCCGGTCCTCGGCGAGGGCGGCTTCATCGAGCCGGCCAAGGGCTTCCTCCCGGCGATCGTGAAGTTCGCCAACGACAACGGCATCGTCTTCGTCGCGGACGAGATCCAGTCCGGCTTCTGCCGCACCGGCCAGTGGTTCGCCTGCGAGGACGAGGGCATCGTCCCGGACCTGATCACCACCGCCAAGGGCATCGCGGGCGGCCTGCCGCTCGCCGCCGTCACCGGCCGCGCCGAGATCATGGACGCCGCTCACGCGGGCGGCCTGGGTGGCACCTACGGCGGCAACCCGGTGGCCTGCGCCGGTGCGCTCGGCGCCATCGAGACCATGCGCGAGCAGGACCTCAACGGCAAGGCCAAGCGCATCGAGGAGGTCATGAAGGGCCGCCTGACCGCGATGGCCGAGAAGTACGACATCATCGGCGACATCCGCGGCCGCGGCGCCATGATCGCCATCGAACTGGTCAAGGACCGCGCCACCAAGGAGCCCAGCCCGGAGGCCGCCGGCGCGCTCGCCAAGGCCTGCCACGCCGAGGGCGTGCTCGTCCTCACCTGCGGTACCTACGGCAACGTGCTCCGTTTCCTGCCCCCGCTGGTCATCGGCGAGGACCTGCTGAGCGAGGGCCTGGACGTCATCGAGGCGGCGCTCGCCGCCGTCTGAGCCCCCGGTCCGTGGGGTAACCCCCAGTAATCGCGCGCTCTCTGTGAAGAACATGTGGGGGGCCAATGGCGGGATGGAATTCCGGCTGTTGGTCCCCCTCCCGCTGCCGTACGGTTTCTGCAGATGAGAGAAACACCCCGCCCGCAGGGGACTGCGGGCGACTCCATTGCGGAGCTTCCCCAGCCCCGCTCTGGCCGTGCCCTCGCGCACACCACCGGGGCCTCTGGCGCCGGAACTCCTCACCGATCGGATGGCCGCCCGCCCCAAACCCCCCGGGGCGCGCGGCAAACCGGTCCTTACGGCCGCCCCGGAACCACCCCCCCTGTTCCGGGGCGGCCGACTCCTTCCCTCATTTCCCTGGTGCTGGGCACTCTTCTCTTCGCGCTGATCACCTGGCAGATCGCCACTGACGGTCCGCTGCGCGCACTGGACGAGCGTCTTGACCGCGCCGTCGTCGGCCTCGGCCCGGCCGGACTCACCGAGTTCCTCGCCGACCTCGGCAATGCGCAGGTCGCCCTGCCGGTCCTCGCCGTCTGCGTCGTGTACGCCCTGTACCGGCGCCGTCGCGCCGACGTCCTGGCCGCCGTGCTCGCCATGGCCCTCGTCCCGGCACTGGTCGCGCCGCTCAAGGAACTGACGGACCGTCCGGGTCCGCTGACGGCGGAGACCGGCTACTACCCGTCGGGTCATGCGGCGACGGCGATGGTGGCGTACGCCGGCGCGGCGCTGCTGCTGGCTCCGTACGTACGCACACGATGGCCGATGCCCGTCGCTGTGCTGCTGACGGTGGCGACGGGCATCGGCCTTGTGCTGCGCGGCTACCACTGGCCCCTTGACGTGCTGGGCAGTTGGTGCCTGTGCGCCGGTCTGCTGTTGCTGATCACCAGGTGTACGCGTCGAAGTTCCTGGAGAACTCCCCGCCGCCGAACCGGTCCCAGTTGATCGACCACGTCATCAGCCCGCGCAGCGCGGGCCAGGTGCCGTGGGTCTGGTACGAGCCACAGGTCGTACCCGCCTTCTTCGTCAGGCAGTCCAGCGCCTTGTTGACCTCGGCGGGCGGTGTGTGGCCGTTGCCGGCGTTCGTCGTGGCCGGCAGGCCGATGGCGACCTGCTCGGGGCGCAGCGCCGGAAAGAACCTTTCGGAGTTGCCGGCGACCGGGAAGCCGGTGAGCAGCATGTCGGTCATGGAGACATGGAAGTCGGCGTTCCCCATGGTGTGGTACTGGTTGTCGAGCCCCATGATCGGACCCGAGTTGTAGTGCTGGACATGGAGCAGCGTGAGGTCGTCGCGCAGGGCGTGGATGACCGGCAGGTACGCCCCGCAGCGCGGGTCCTGGCCGCCGAACGGCCCGGAGCCGTAGTACTGGTATCCGAGCTGCACGAAGAACGTCTCCGGGGCCATGGTCAGCACGAAGTCGTCGCCGTACTTGGCCTTGAGGGTCTTGAGCGCCGAGATCAGATTGACGACCACCGGGGTCGTGGGATTGCGGAAGTCGGTGTCGCCCGCGTTCAGGGACAGGGAGTGGCCCTCGAAGTCGATGTCGAGGCCGTCGAGGCCGTACTCGTCGATGATCTTCGACACGGAGGAGACGAAGGTGTCGCGGGCGGCTGTGGTGGAGAGCTGGACCTGGCCGTTCTGGCCGCCGATGGAGATCAGGACCTTCTTGCCCGCGGCCTGCTTGGCCTTGATGGCGGCCTTGAAGTCGGCGGCGGACTCGACGTTCGGGCATTCGCTCGCCGGGCAGAGGCTGAAGCGGATGTCTCCGGAGGTCACCGATGTGGGTTCGCCGAACGCGAGGTTGATGACGTCCCAGGAGTCGGGCACGTCGGCCATGCGTGCGTAGCCGGAGCCGTTGGCGAAGCTCGCGTGGAGATAGCCGACGAGGGCGTGGGCGGGCAGGCCCGGGCCGGAACCGCCGCCCGCCGTCGTCGTCGCGGTGACGGCCGTGGACTTCGGCGATTCACCCGCGCTGTTGGTGGCGGTGACCTGGAAGGTGTACGAGGTGGTCGCGGCCAGTCCCGTCACGGTGGCCGAAGTCCCGGTCACCGACAGGATTTTGCTGCCGTTCCGGTAGACGTTGTAGCCGGTCGCGCCGGACACGGGTGACCAGGAGAGCGGAACGGTGGAGGACGTGGGGGTGCCGGCGGTGAGCGCCCCGGGCGCTGCCGGGATCTCGACCGGCGCGCCACCGGGACCGATGAGCGACAGATCGTCGGCCTGGTAGGCGCCGGTGCCATACCAGCCGTGCGTGTGGATCGTCACGGAGGTCGTACCGGCCCCCGTTCTGAACGTCGTCGTCAGCTTCTGCCAGTCGGGGGCCGACTGGGTCCAGGTCGAGACGTCGCCGGTACCGGTACCCGACGCGCCGAGGTAGACATAGCTGCCGCGCACCCAACCGCTGAGCGTGTACGAGGAGTTGGGCTGCACGGTGACCGTCTGGGAGCACTTGGCGTTGTCGCTGCCGGCCGGGGTCGCCTGCAGCGCCTTGGTGCCGCTGCGCACGGGCGAGGAGACGACGGCGCCGCTGCCCGCCGTACAACTCCAGCCGTCCAGGCCGGACTCGAAGCCGCCGTTGTGTGCCAGTTCGATGTCGGCGGCCTGGGCGCTCGGGGCCGAGGCGACGAGCCCGCTCGCCGCGAGCAGGGCCGCCACGGCGACGGCGAGAGGTCTGGTGCGGTCCACAAATGCCTCCGGGGGTGGGGGGATTCAAGGCGGAGCCCGGCACAAGATGGTCCAGACCAATCAGGTTGTCAAGACCTCTGGCATCGCACTGCTGCGCTCCCCCTCGCCCTCCCCGGCCATCGCGTCCGATGGTGAAGTGGGGCACAACAAGATCGCCGGTTGTACTCCCTGGGGCCCCGCGCCCCGGGGCGTAGGGGGAGTACAACCGGCGATCTCACAAGGACAGCGGTCTCACCAGGACGGCCGTGTCACCGAGAAAGCGGTCTCACCAGGACATCGGCTCAGCTGTCGAAGCCCAGGCCGAGGCGGTCCATCATCTTCAGCCACAGGTTCCGCCGGCCTCCGTTGGCGTCCGCGCGGGCCAGCGACCACTTGGTGATGCCGATCCCCGCCCAGGCCACCGGCTCCGGCGGGAACGGCAGCGGCTTCGTCCGCACCATCTTCAGCTCCGTGCGCTCGGTGTGCTCGCCCGCGAGCAGATCGAGCATCACATCGGCACCGAAGCGTGTCGCACCGACGCCGAGACCGGTGTACCCGGCGGCGTATGCGACCTTCCCGCCGTGCGCCGTGCCGAAGAAGGCGGAGAAACGCGAACAGGTGTCGATCGCGCCGCCCCAGGCGTGGCTGAAGCGCAGCCCCTCCAGCTGCGGGAAGCACTCGAAGAACTGGCCCGCCAGCTTGAGGTACGTCTCGGGCCGGTGATCCATCTCGGCGGTGACCTTCCCGCCGTACGGATAGATCGCGTCGTAGCCGCCCCACAGGATGCGGTTGTCGGCGGTGATCCGGAAGTAGTGGAACTGGTTGGCGCTGTCGCCGAGCCCCTGCCGCTTCCGCCAGCCGATCGAGGCCAGCTGGTCCGCCGACAGCGGCTCCGTCACCAGCGCGTAGTCGTACACCGGGACGGTGTACGAGCGGACCCGCTTGACCAGCGACGGGAAGACGTTCGTCCCGAGCGCGACACGCCGGGCGAAGACCCGGCCGTACGAGGTGCGGACGGCCATCCCGGCGCCGGACGCCGCCAGTTCGACGGCCCGGGTGTTCTCGTAGATCCGCACACCGAGGTCGAGGCACGCCTGCTTGAGCCCCCAGGCGAGCTTCGCGGGGTGCAGCATGGCGACGCCGTCGCGGTCCCACAGCCCGCCGAGGAAGGTCGGTGAGTCGACCTCGGCGCGCACCGCGTCCCGGTCGAGCAGCTCCAGTCCGTCGGTGAAGCCGAGCCGCTCGGCCACCTGGTACATCTCGTGCAGCTCTTCGAGCTGATGCGGTTCGGTGGCGACGTCGATCTCGCCTGAGCGCTCGAAGTCGCAGTCGATGCCGTAGCCGGCGACGGCGGCCTCGATGGCGTCGAGGTTCCGCGCGCCGAGCTCCTCCAGCTTCGCCATGTCGTCCGGCCAGCGGGCGAGCCCGTTGCCGAGGCCATGGGTGAGCGATGCGGCGCAGAAGCCGCCGTTGCGGCCCGAGGCGGCCCAGCCCACCTCGCGGCCTTCGATCAGTACGACATCCCGCTCGGGGTCGCGCTCCTTGGCGAGGAGCGCGGTCCACAGTCCGCTGTAGCCGCCGCCGACGACGAGGAGGTCGGTCTTCTCGTCACCGGTGAGGGCGGGCAGGGCGTCGGGCTTGCCGGGGTCTTCCAGCCAGAAGGGGACGGGCTGGGCGTCGGAGAGTGATGAGGCAAAGGTCATGGCAGCTGGGGCCATGGTTTCCACTCCTTCAGGGCCTGTTGAGCTACTGGCCTACTGGGCTACTGCTTGAGCTACTGGCCCACTGGGCTACTGGGCTACTGCGGATTTCTTCCGCCGGTTGCTGATCGTCTGGCCGGCGAGGACGACGATGACGGCGATGGCGAACATGGCCGTACCGATGACGTTGATCTGGACGGGCGTACCGCGCTGGGCCGAGCCCCAGACGAACATGGGGAAGGTGACGGTGTTGCCCGAGTTGAAGTTGGTGATGATGAAGTCGTCGAACGAGAGCGCGAAGGACAGCAGCGCGCCCGCCGCGATACCGGGGGCCGCGATCGGCAGCGTGACCCGGAGGAAGGTCTGCACGGGACCGGCGTAGAGATCACGCGCGGCCTCCTCAAGACGCGGGTCCATCGACAGCACGCGCGCCTTGACCGCGGCGACGACGAAGCTGAGGCAGAACATGACGTGGGCGATGAGGATCGTCCAGAAGCCCAGCTCGATGCCCATGTTGAGGAACAGCGCCAGCAGCGATGCGGCCATCACGATCTCGGGCATCGCCATCGGCAGGAAGATCAGCGAGTTGATCGTGCCACGCGCCCGGAAGCGGTAGCGGACCAGAGCGAAGGCGATCATCGTGCCGAGGACGGTCGCGCCGAGGGTGGCCCAGGCCGCGATCTGGAGGGAGAGCGAGAGCGAGCCGCACATGTCGGCGACCCCGCACGGGTCCTTCCAGGCGTCCAGGGAGAACTCCTGCCAGGCGTAGTTGAAGCGACCCTTGGGGTTGTTGAACGAGAACACCGTCACGACGACGTTCGGCACGATCAGATAGGCGAGCGTCACGAGGCCCGCGATGACGACGAGGTTGCGTCGAAGCCACTGCATCAGACCAGATCCTCCGTTCCGGCCCGCCGGATGTAGACCGTGACCATGATCAGTACGACGGCCATCAGGATGAAGGACAGCGCGGCCGCTGTCGGGTAGTCCAGGATCCGCAGGTACTGCGACTGGATGACATTGCCGATCATGCGGGTGTCCGTGGAGCCCAGCAGCTCGGCATTGACGTAGTCACCGCTCGCCGGGATGAAGGTGAGCAGCGTCCCGGAGACGACGCCGGGCATCGACAGCGGGAAGGTGACCTTGCGGAAGGTCGTGGCGGGCGTGGCGTAGAGGTCGCCCGCCGCCTCGTGCAGCCGGGTGTCGATCCGCTCCAGCGAGGTGTAGAGCGGAAGGATCATGAACGGCAGGAAGTTGTACGTCAGACCGCAGACGACCGCGAGCGGGGTGGCCAGCACCCTGTCCCCCTCGGTCATGCCGAGCAGGCTGGTGATGTCCAGGATGTGCAGCGCGTTCAGCGTCTCCACGACCGGTCCGCCGTCCGCGAGGATCGTCTTCCAGGCGAGCGTGCGGATCAGGAAGCTGGTGAAGAACGGCGCGATGACCAGGATCAGCAGCAGATTGCGCCAGCGGCCCGCCTTGAAGGCGATGAGGTACGCGAGCGGGTAGCCGAGCAGCAGACACAGCACGGTGGCGGTGCCGGCGTACAGCAGCGAGCGCAGGAACTGCGGGTAGTACTCCTGGAAGGCCTCCCAGTAGGTCTGGAAGTGCCAGGTGACCTCGAAGCCCTTTTCGAGCGAGCCGGTCTGCACCGAGGTCGAGGCCTGGTACACCATCGGCAGCACGAAGAAGACCAGCAGCCACAGGATGCCGGGCAGCAGCAGCCAGTACGGGACCAGCTTGCGGCGCACCGAGGGCTTGTGGACGGGTGGTTCGGCGGCGGCGGCCACCGGGGGCGGCGCTTCGGTGACGGTCATGCGCTCTCCTCGACCGTCTCGACACCCGCGTCGATGTCCTGGGAGGCATCGAGTCCGAAGGTGTGCTCCGGGTTCCAGTGCAGCACGACCTCGGCGCCGGGCACGAGGCGGGAGTCCCGCTCGATGTTCTGTACGTACACCTCCAGCTCGGGGCAGACCGGGCTGTCGACGACGTACTGCGTGGAGACGCCGATGAAGCTGGAGTCGGCGATCTTTCCGGTGATCCGGTTGCGGCCCCCGGCGATCTCTCCCGCGTCGTCGGCGTGCGCGAGCGATATCTTCTCGGGACGGACGCCGACCAGCAGCTTCCCGCCGCTGCGGGGCTGGGTGGCGCAACGCTGGGCGGGGATCCGCAGCTTGGCGTCGGCGGCCGACACGAGGATGTCGCTGCCGCCGGTCTCGGCGACCTCGGCCTCGATGAGGTTGGAGCTGCCGAGGAAGTTGGCGACGAAGGTCGTCTGCGGGTTCTCGTAGAGCTCGGCGGGCGCGCCCAGCTGCTCGACCCTGCCGCCGTTCATGACCGCGACCGTGTCGGCCATGGTCATGGCCTCCTCCTGGTCGTGGGTGACATGCACGAAGGTGATGCCGACCTCGGTCTGGATGCGCTTGAGCTCCAGCTGCATCTGGCGGCGCAGCTTGAGGTCGAGGGCGCCGAGCGGCTCGTCGAGGAGGAGCACCTGGGGGTGGTTGATGAGCGCGCGGGCGACGGCGACGCGCTGCTGCTGGCCGCCGGAGAGCTGGTGCGGCTTGCGGTGCGCGAAGTCCCCGAGCTGGACCAGGTCGAGCATGTCGTCGACCTGCTTCTTGACCGACTTGATGCCGCGGCGGCGCAGTCCGAAGGCGATGTTCTCGGTGATGTTCAGGTGCGGGAAGAGCGCATAGCTCTGGAAGACGGTGTTGACCGGGCGCTTGTGCGGCGGCAGGGCGGTGACGTCCTTGTCGCCGAGGAAGACGGTGCCGGTGCTGGGGTCCTCCAGTCCGGCGATCATCCGCAGAGTGGTGGTCTTGCCGCAGCCGGAGGCGCCGAGCAGGGCGAAGAACGAGCCCGCGGGGATGGTCAGGTCGAGCGGGTGCACGGCGGTGAAGGAGCCGTAGGTCTTGCTGATCCCGGAGAGCCGGACATCGCCGCCCTCGGTCTTCGAGGTCTTCGAATCAGTCATGGGTCGCGTTCCCAGTGGTGTCGGTGGGCAGGGGGAGGTCAGGCGCCGATGAGCTTGGCGAACTTCTCTTCGTACGCCGTCTCTTCCTTGCTGCTGAGCGAGCGGAAGGCGTGGGACTTGGCGGCCATGGCCTTGTCCGGGAGGATCAGCGTGTTCGAGGCCAGGGCGGGGTCGATCTTCGCCAGCTCGTTCTTCACCCCGTCGACCGGGCAGACGTAGTTGATGTACGCGGCCAGCTGCGCGGCGACCGGAAGCTCGAAGTAGTAGTCGATGAGCTTCTCGGCGTTGGTCTTGTGCCGGGCGTTGGCCGGGACCAGCAGGTTGTCGCTGGAGGTGATGTAACCGGCCGACGGGATCGCGAACTTGATGTCCGGGTTGTCCGCCTGGAGCTGGATGACGTCACCGGCCCAGGCGAGACAGGCGGCGAGGTCGCCCTTGTCCAGGTCCGAGGTGTAGTCGTTGCCGGTGAAGCGGCGGATCTGCTTCTTGTCGACGCCCTTCTGGAGCCGGCCGATCGCGGCGTCGTAGTCGGCGTCGGTGAACTTCCCGGGGTCCTTGCCCATGTCGAGCAGGGTCATGCCGACCGAGTCGCGCATCTCGGTGAGGAAGCCGACCCGGCCCTTGAGCTTGGGGTCGTCGAGCAGCTGGGTGACCGAGTCCACCTTGCGGCCGCCGGTCGCCTTGGAGTTGTACGCGATGACCGTGGAGATACCGGTCCAGGGGTACGAGTAGGCCCGGCCCGGGTCCCAGTCGGGAGTGCGGAACTGCGGGGACAGGTTGGCGAACGCGTGCGGCAGGTTCGACGGGTCGAGCTTCTGCGCCCAGCCGAGCCGGATGATCCGGGCGGCCAGCCAGTCGGTGACGCAGATCAGGTCACGGCCGGTGTCCTGGCCGGCCGCGAGCTGCGGCTTGATCTTTCCGAAGAACTCGACGTTGTCGTTGATGTCCTCGGTGTACTTGACCGTGATCCCGGTGCGCTTGGTGAACGCCTCCAGAGTGGGACGGCTCTTCTCGTCCTCACTGATGTCCATGTACTCGGTCCAGTTGGAGAAGGCTATGCGCTTCTCCTTGGCCGAGTGGTCGTCGGAGGCCGCCGCGTCGCCCTGCCGCTTGGCGGGCGGGATGCCGCAGGCGCTCAGCATCCCGGCACCGCCGATGGTGAGTGCACCGATGCCTGACGCACGCAGCAGCGAGCGGCGGGAGAGGGCACCCCTGCCGTTCGTCATGCTGCGCTGCACGGCGGCCAGTTGGGCCGCGGAGAGGCGGTCGGACTGGTACTGCTCCATGCGCTGTTCCCTCTCGGGTGGGTCTGGCCGCTGGTCGGGCGGCTGCGTTGGCACGCGGCGGTGGCCGCTTGTGGTTACGGTCGGTCCCCGAAGATCGTGCGGTGCCAGTCCTTCCTGACCACCGCGGTGTTGTCGTACATCACATGCTTGACCTGCGTGTACTCCTCGAATGAATACGCCGACATGTCCTTTCCGAACCCGCTGGCCTGGTAGCCGCCGTGGGGCATCTCGCTGATGATCGGAATGTGGTCGTTGACCCAGACACAGCCCGCCTTGATCTCGCGGGTGGCACGGCCCGCGCGGTACACGTCACGGCTCCAGGCGGAGGCGGCGAGACCGTACGGGGTGTCGTTGGCCAGCGCGATGCCCTCGTCGTCGGAGTCGAAGGGCAGCACCACCAGGACGGGACCGAAGATCTCGGACTGGACGACCTCGCTGTCCTGGGCGGCTCCGGCGATCAGGGTCGGCAGGTAGTACGCGCCCTTCTCCAGGTCCCCGCCGGGGGCCTGGCCGCCGGTGACGACGGTGGCGTACGAACGGGCCCGGTCGACGAACCCGGCGACGCGGTCGCGCTGCGCGTGCGAGACGAGCGGGCCGAGGTCGGTGGACGGGTCGAACGGGTCGCCGAGCCGTACGGTCGCCATCAGGTCGGCGACCCCGGCGACGAAGGCGTCGTACAGCGGTCGCTGGACATAGGCGCGGGTGGCGGCGGTGCAGTCCTGGCCGCTGTTGATCAGGGCGCCGGCGACCGCGCCGTGCACGGCGGCTTCGAGATCGGCGTCGTCGAAGACGACGAAGGGCGCCTTGCCGCCGAGCTCCAGGTGGAGCCGCTTGACGGTGGAGGTGGCGATCTCGGCGACGCGCTTGCCGACCGGGGTGGAACCCGTGAAGGACGTCATGGCCACGTCCGGGTGCCCGACCAGGTGCTCGCCCGCGCCCTTGCCGGCGCCGGTGACGATGTTGACGACACCTTCGGGGATCCCGGCCTCGGCCGCTGCCTGGGCGAACATCAGGGAGGTCAGCGGGGTGATCTCGGCGGGCTTGAGGACGATGGTGTTGCCCGCGGCGATGGCCGGGAGGACCTTCCAGGCGGCCATCTGGAGCGGATAGTTCCAGGGCGCGATGGAGCCGACGACACCGATCGGCTCGCGGCGTACGTACGAGGTGTGGTCGCCGCTGTACTCGCCCGCGGACTGGCCCTGCAGATGGCGTGCGGCACCGGCGAAGAACGCGGTGTTGTCGATGGTGCCGGGCACGTCGAACTCGCGGGTCAGCTTGATCGGCTTGCCGCACTGCAGCGACTCGGCCCGCGCGAAGTCCTCGGCCTGTTCGGCGAGCACGGACGCGAAGCGGTTGAGGGCGTCGGAGCGCTCCCCGGGGGTGGCGCCCGCCCAGCCGGGGAACGCGTCGCGCGCGGCTGCGACGGCGGCGTCGACGTCGGCGGTTCCGGCCAGCTCGTAGTCGAGGACCTGCTCTCCGGTGGCGGGGTCCACGACTGTGTGGTTATGTCCCGATGTACCGGGCCGTAGCTGCCCGCCGATGTACTGCGCGCCGTCCTTGAAACGGTCCTGTGCCTGGAAGCGGTTGCCCATTGAAGCTCTCCGTTGTTCCAGCTCGAATTGAGTGCTGATCCTGACAGAATGAAGTTTGGCCAACAAGTGATTCCGTAGTTTCCTTTTGATTACGCGACGGAATCGGTCGACCATGTGTCGGGCCTGGGTGGTCATCCCCGTACGGAGTGTCAGTGGCGGGTGGGAAACTCGCGTGCATGGGGATGATCGACGCATCGGCCGAGGCCCTGATCGAGCAGGTCAGGAGCGGCAGGCAGGTCAAGTATCTGCACTTTTGGGGGCACACTCCGCGACGGGACGGCGGCGTGGGGGCCGGCTGTCTGAGCCAGTGGTGGCCTGCGCCGTTCACCGTCGACGGCATCGAGTACGCGACGGCCGAGCACTGGATGATGGCCGCGAAGGCGCGCCTCTTCGATGACGCGGAGGCGGAGCGCAAGGCCGTCGAGGCGCCGAATCCGGCGCTCGCGAAGAAGGCGGGCCGTCTGGTGCGCGGCTTCAGCGACGCGATATGGGAGCGCGAGCGGTTCTCGATCGTCGTCGAGGGCAGCGTGCACAAGTTCGCCCAGCATGCGGACCTGCGCGCGTTCCTGCTGGCCACGGGCGACCGGGTGCTGGTGGAGGCGAGCCCGGTGGACAGGATCTGGGGCATCGGCCTGGCCGCGGACGACGAGCGGGCCGACGACCCCTCGCGGTGGCGCGGGCTGAACCTGCTGGGGTTCGCGCTGATGCAGGCGCGCGAGCGGCTGCGGGAGCGGGGAGAGCGGGGGGATTGAGGGGACGCGGTGGCCGGGCGGGCGGCCGGGCGGCGCGGGGGGCCGCCCGGATGGCGCGTCCGGTCAGCGCGAAGCCGCGGCGACGACCAGCGTCGTCGCCCAGGGGTCCTCGTCGGACTCCAGGGAGGAAGAGTCGTTGGCGATCAGCCAGATCATCAGACCGAGGAACGCGGCACTGATCACGATGCCGACCCCGCCGAGGATGATGCCGGCCAGTGCCATTCCGCCGTTGGTCGCCTCACCTCGCTTGACGCGGCCACGGCCGATGAAGCCGAAGATCAGCGCGAGGATGCCGAGGACGACCCCGAGGCCGTACAGACAGAATCCGGCGACGGCGACGATGCCCAGCACCATCGCGGTGATGCCCATGCCGTTCGCCGGGCCCTGCACCCAGCCGCCCTGGCCGTAGCCGGGGTAGCCCGAATACCCGGGGTAGCCGGGGTAGCCGTACCCGGGCGCGCCGGGCTGTGCGACGCCCGGAGCGGCGGCGGCCGGGTAGCCGTACGGGCCGGGCGCGGTCTGCGCGGGTCCGCCGGGGGCTATCGGGGGCGGTGGTACGGCCCCGGTGCCCGCGTCACCTCCGGTGCCGGCACCGGCGTCGGGGACGGCGAACGGTCCCGCGGACGGCATCGATGTCACCGTCGGCTGGTCGTGGGCGGCCGGCCGCGGCGGCTGCGCGCCCCGCGTCGCCTTGCCGAGATCCACTTTGTCCTGCGGCGCCCCCCGGTGCTCCGGCGGAGCCCATGGGTCCCTCGGCTCGTACCCGCCCGGCGGCTGGTCGCTCTGGTCTGACATGGGCCTCCCCTTCGTGGACTCGTCATGGTACGGGCCCGCGTCGCGCGCGATCCGGCCCGCCTACGATGATCCCTGACCGGCAGGGCACAGGACACATGGAGGACCCGATGACCGATCTGCACCCCTTCATCGCGGGGCTGCCCAAGGCGGAGCTGCATGTCCACCATGTCGGATCCGCCTCCCCGCGCATCGTGTCCGAACTGGCCGCCCGGCACCCGGACTCCAAGGTCCCCACCGACCCCGACGCCCTCGCCGACTACTTCACCTTCACCGACTTCGCGCACTTCATCGAGGTCTATCTCTCGGTGGTGGACCTGGTCCGCACCCCCGAGGACGTCCGGCTGCTGACCTTCGAGGTCGCGCGGGACATGGCCCGGCAGAACATCCGGTACGCCGAGCTGACCATCACGCCGTTCAGCTCGACCCGCCGGGGCATCCCCGAGCGGGGCTTCATGGAGGCCATCGAGGACGCCCGCAAGGCGGCCGAGTCCGAGCTCGGCGTGATCCTGCGCTGGTGCTTCGACATCCCCGGTGAGGCCGGCCTCGACGCGGCCGAGGAGACGGCGCGACTCGCGGTCGATCTGCACCCGGAGGGCCTGGTCTCGTTCGGCCTCGGCGGCCCCGAGGTCGGCGTCCCCCGGCCGCAGTTCAAGCCGTACTTCGACCGGGCCATCGCCGCCGGGCTGCGGTCCGTGCCGCACGCCGGTGAGACCACCGGGCCCGGAACCATCTGGGACGCGCTGAACGACCTGCGGGCCGAGCGCATCGGCCACGGCACCAGCGCCCCGCAGGACCCGAAGCTGCTGGCGCACCTCGCCGAGCACCGCATCCCGCTGGAGGTCTGCCCCACCTCCAACATCGCCACCCGGGCCGTGGCGAACCTCGACGAGCACCCCGTCAAGGAGATGGTCGCCGCCGGCGTACTGGTGACCATCAACAGCGACGACCCGCCGATGTTCGGCACCGACCTCAACAACGAGTACGCGGTGGCCGCCCGGCTGCTGGAGCTCGACGAGCGGGGCGTCGCGGCACTCGCGAAGAACGCCGTGGAGGCGTCCTTCCTCGACCCGGCCGGAAAGGCGCGGATCGCCACGGAGATCGACACGTACACCGAGCAGTGGCTGGCGAAGTGAGGACGGCCTCGTGCGCACTGTCACCCTCGTAGGCCATCGCGGCGACCCGTACGTCGCCCGTGAGAACACGCTTCCGTCGCTGCACACGGCGATCGAGCGGGGCGCGGACGCCATCGAGGTGGATGTCCGGCTGACCCGCGACGGGGTTCCCGTACTGCTGCACGACGAGACGCTCAAGCGGCTCTGGGGCCACGACCGTCCGCTGGCCCGGCTCACCCATGAGCAGCTCACCGAGCTGACGTCCGGCGGCGTGCCGACACTGCGGGAGGCGCTGATCGCGGTGGGCGGCCACCGGCTGATGCTCGATCTGCCCGGCGCCGACGAGAAGGCGGTACGCGCGATCGTCGGCACGGTCCGTGAATGCGACGCGGGCGAGCGGGTCTACTACACCGGCGGTCCGGTCGGGATGTTCGCCGTCCGCGATGCCGACCCCGGCGCGGAGATCGCCCTGACCTGGACGACGCTCGCCCCGCCCCGCCCGGTGCTGCTCGGCGCGCTGCGGCCGCGCTGGCTCAACTACCGCTTCGGGCTGGTGAGCCAGGACCTCGCGGACCGCGTCCATGCGGACGGGTATCTGCTCTCTGTCTGGACCGCCGACACGCGTGGCACGATGCGCCGACTGGTGGGGCGCGGTGTCGACTCGATCACCACGAACCGCGTGGACGTCCTCGCCCGGGTACTCAGCAGATCCCGCACAGGGAAAGGACGCATGACGTGACCGACGCCGAGGACACCGGCCAGGACCGGATCCGCACCGACATCGCCCACAACGCCCGGGTGTGGAACTACTGGCTGGGCGGCAAGGACAACTACCTGGTGGACCGTCAGGTCGGCGACCAGGTGACCGGCATGTTCCCGAGCATCGGTCAGGTCGCCCGCGCCGACCGGGCGTTCCTGGGACGGGTCGTCACGCATCTCGCCGGTGAGGCGGGGATGCGCCAGTTCCTCGACATCGGTACCGGCCTGCCGACCGTCGACAACACGCATGAGGTCGCCCAGCGCATCGCCCCCGAGTCGCGGATCGTGTACGTCGACAACGACCCGATCGTGCTGTCGCACGCCCGCGCCCTGCTGACCAGCACCCCCGAGGGCCGCACCGCGTACATCGACGCGGACGCCCATCGTCCCGAGGACATCCTGCGCGCCGTCGAACCGACGCTCGACCTGACGCGTCCGGTGGCGGTGATGATGCTGGGGATCCTGAACTTCATCCTGGACACGGACAAGGCCACCTCGATCGTCCGCTGCATCATGGACGCCGTACCGTCCGGCAGCCATCTCGTGCTCACCCACCCCACGCTGGAACTGGGCGGTGAGGGCAACGCCGAGGCGATGGCGTTCTGGAACGAGAACGCGACACCGCCGATCACCGCCCGCAGCCGTGCCGAGGTCGCGGGCTTCCTCGACGGCCTGGATCTCCTGGAGCCGGGCATCGTGTCCTGTGCGCGCTGGCGCGACGGGGGCGCGACGACGGTGGAGGTGGCGCAGTTCGGCGCGGTGGGCCGCAAGCGCTGATGCGGATACGGGGGACCGGCCGGCTGGGACAGTTGCGGGACGTCAACCCGTGGTTCGTGGATCTCGGCGTCGCGCTGCTCGTGCAGGCGGCGATGACGATGCCGTTCGTGGTGCCGCGCCCCGCCGGTCAGGCGCCCGCGACCTGGGCGGCCTACGGACTCACCACCCTGACCGTGGTGCCGCTGGTCTGGCGGCGCCGTGCCCCGGTCACGGTGCTGCTCGCGATCCTCGTGGCCGGTGCGCTGTACGAGCTCGCGATCTGGGGGCCCGGCCAGCCCCTCCCGTACACCGGCCTGGTCATCGTCTACACGATCGCCGCGGTCTCACCACCCCGCACCCGGCTGGGTGTGCTCCTGCTGCTGCCGGCCGTCGTGTCGGTGTCCGTGTGGCTCAACACCGGCTCGGCCCGGGAGCTGTTCTTCTGCCTCTTCGTGCTCGGAGCGGCGTATGTCTTCGGGAGGCTCACCGACACCCGGCAGGCCTACACCGCGGCGGTCGAGGACCGTGCCGCGCAACTGGAGCGGGCGAACCGGATCGAGGCCGAGCAGGCAGCGGCCCGCGAACGGGCCCGGATCGCCCGGGAGATGCACGACATCTTGTCGCACGCGGTGAGCCTGATGATCGTCCAGGCGGAGGCGGGCCCGGTAGCGGTGCGCACGGCTCCGGAGCGTGCGGAGGCCGCCTTCGAGGCGATCTCCGAGACCGGCCGGGACGCGATGGCCCAGCTGCGCCGGATGCTCGGGGTGCTGCGCGAGGGCGATCTCGGTCCGGACGACTCCCCGCGCGAGCCGCAGCCCTCGCTGACGGCGCTGCCGGGCCTGGTCGAGCGCGTGCGGCACAGCGGCCTCGACGTCGCTTACGAGACGACGGGCGAGGTCCGCCCGCTGCCCGCCGACACCGAGGCCACGGCCCACCGTGTGGTGCAGGAGGCACTGACGAACGTGGTCAAGCACGCGGAGGCCACCTCGGTCCGTGTGCGGCTGGTCTACGGGAGGGACCTGCTGGCGATCACGGTCACCGACGACGGGCGGGGTCCCGGAACGTCCACCGGACACGGGCTCATCGGCATCCGCGAACGGGCGGCGGCCCATGGCGGCACGGCGCTCACCGGGCCGGGCCCCGACGGCCGGGGCTTCGAGGTCGGCGTCACACTCCCCGTAGGATCCCGGGCGGAGGTGGGGAGTTGACGATCCGCGTGGTGGTGGCCGATGACCAGGAGCTGGTCCGCAGCGGTTTCGCGATGATCCTGGACGTACAGCCGGACATCGAGGTCGTCGCCGAGGCAGGGGACGGGACGGCGGCCGTCGACGCGGTACGCCGCCTCTCCCCCGACGTGGCGCTGCTCGACATCCGGATGCCCGGCATGGACGGGATCGCGGCCTGCCGCACCATCAGCGCCGAGTCCGCGTGCCGCACGGTCATGCTGACGACCTTCGACTCCGACGAGTACGTGTACGAGGCGCTGCACGCGGGCGCGAGCGGCTTTCTGCTCAAGGACGTCAGACGGGACGATCTGGTGCACGCGGTACGGGTGGTGGCGCGGGGCGACTCGCTGCTCGCGCCGTCGGTGGCGCGCCGGCTGATCGAGGAGTACACGAAGCACACCACCCGGCGCACGGCCGCGCCGCCCGGCGGACGGCTGGACGTCCTCACCGCGCGGGAGCGCGAGACGCTGCTCCTGCTGGGGCGTGGCCGGTCGAACGCGGAGATCGCGGCGGCGCTCGTCGTCAGCGAGCACACCGTCAAGACGCATGTGGGCAATGTGCTGGCCAAGTTGGGGCTGCGCGACCGGATCCAGGCGGTCATCTGCGCGTACGAGACCGGGCTGATCTCCGCCGGGGATCCCCCGCCGGAGGGAGTGCCTGCGTCCGTCTCCTCCCCCGCGGCGGCGAGAGACTGACCGGCGAGGACCGCTCTCACCGGCGATCCGCTCGAAGAGCCTGGTCAACAGGATGGGAGCAGTCAAGAACGACGGCTCACACCACGGGAGTTGACCATGAACAGCCGTACCCGCACGCTGCTGGCCGCCGCACTCGTCCTCGGTGTCGCCGCGGGCCCGGCCGTCGTACCGGCCGCGGCCCAGTCCCCCGCGTCCATGAGCACGGACCCCGGCACAGACGCCGGCACGGGCCCCGGCACGGACGCCGGCACCCGCTCTGGCAGGGACTCCGGCACGGGCGACAGCGGAAAGCCCGACGAGGCCGCCCTCGAAGCCGCGGTCGCCGGGCTGCCGACCGCGGACGCGACCGCCGCGCTCGTACGGGTCGGGGGCACCGGCGGCAGTTGGCACGGCAGCTCCGGTGTCCACGACCTCAAGTCCGGCCGCCCGGCCGACCCGGACGCCCGTTTCCGGGCCGGCTCGGTGACGAAGGTCTTCACGGCCGCGGCGGTGCTGCGGCTCGCGGCGGAGGGCAGAGTGGACCTGGACCGGACGGCCCGCTCGTACCTCCCGGACCTGATCCCGGTGACGTACGGGAAGGTCACCGTCCGGCAGTTGCTCAACCACACGCACGGCATCCCCGCCCCGGACCTGCCCGGCACGACCGTCGAGGAGTGGTACGCGCACCGCTTCGACGTGCACGACCCGCGGGCGATGGTGCGCTCCGCGACCGGCAAGAAGCCGGAGTTCACACCGGGCACGAAGCAGCACTACCTGAACATCGGCTACACGGTCGCCGGGCTGCTGATCGAGCGCGTGACGGGCGAGCGGTACGAGGACGAGATCGCCCGCCACATCCTGAAGCCGCTCGGACTGCGCGGCACGTACTTCCCCGGCACCGACCCGCGCATCCGCGGCCCGCACAATCACGGCTACCAGACGATGAGGCTGGACGACGGCACGACCGGGCTGCGCGATGCGACGGTGTGGGGTGTGACGGACGGCTGGGCGGCCGGGGACATCATCTCCACGACCGTGGATCTGGAGCGGTTCACCAAGGCCCTGTTCCGGGGGCAGGTCGTGCGCGGTTTGCTGCTGGAGGAGATGTTCACGCTGCCCGGGAAGGATGTGGTCGACATCAGGACCGGTGCCCCCGCCGCGTACTCCGTCGGGCTGTCCATGACGAAGCTGGGCGGGCGTGAGGTGTGGGGCAAGTCGGGCGGCCGCTGGGGCTGCAACGCGGCCGTGGCGGCCACCCGTGATCTGTCACGCACACTCGTCTACAGCGTCAACTCCACGGACGCGAAGGGCCAGGACATGAACAGGGTGGCGCTGAATGTCGCCGTCGCCGCGTTCGGGATGCCCTCCGACCAGGGTCTGTCCGCCGGACACCCCTGACTAGGGAGACGCCACGGGCTCCGGGGCCGGCGAAGGCGAAGGCGACGGCGTGGTCAGCCCCTCCAGCCGCTTGATCATGCGGTGTACGACGAGGAGCGGGACGACTCCGAAGACGCCGAAGGACATGTCGATGGCCGTCCACCAGAGGGGGATGCCCCGGATCGGGCCGCAGATCAACGCGAGCGGGATGATCCCGGCGCAGGCGATCATGCCGAACTCGATGACCCAGATGTTGCGTACGGGATCGCGGTACGGGCCGTAGAAGGCGACGGCGATGACGAGGTGCGCGAAGGCCAGCCAGTCGGTGCCGTACAGGAGGAAGGGGTACCGCTCATCGGCGACGTCCGCGCCGGCCCGTACCCGCTCGATCCACTCCGGCAGGGCGGGGAAGGTGTCCGCGACCGGGGAGGCCCAGGACGTCAGCGCGTCGTGGACGAGGCGCAGCTCGGTGACGAGGGGGAAGGCCGTCAGTCCGCTCAGGACGAGGCAGACGATGAAGACGGCCAACCACACGCGTATGCGGCGCAAAAGCGCTCTTCGCTCGCTCATGCCCGCAGCGTACGCCCATCATGAACACGTTCAAAAACCCGGGGCGCCGGTGACCTTGCGGGCCACGGCGTGCGAGACGACGGTGGCGCCCGTGGCCGGCGCCAGGAAGAGCGCGGGCCGTCCGCCGGTGCGCTCGCCCGCGACGGCGGCGGTACCGACGATCGCGGCCATGGGCGGTCACCGGCTCGGTCCCGGTCGCGGTCTTCATGATCACGAATCTGCTACAGGCCGACGATTCCGTTCCACCGCTGGGCGAAGTCCCTGCGCTCCTCGGACGTGATGTCCCGCGCGATCGCCAGACGCCTGCGCATCGCGGCGTCGGGGAAGATCAGCGGATCCTCGGCGAGCGCGGCGAGTTCCTCGTCGTCGGAGCCGGCGAGGACGTCGCGCGCGGCGGGCACCGGGCAGACGTAGTTGACCCAGGCGGCGAGCTCGGCGGCGACCTCGGGCTCGTAGTAGTAGTCGATCAGCGCCTCGGCGTTGCGCTTGTGCTGGGCGAGGTTGGGGATCATCAGCGACTCGGCCCAGAGTTCGGCGCCCTCCTCCGGGACCACGAACTCGATGTCGGGGTTGTCCGCCTGGAGCTGGATGACGTCGCCCGAGTAGGCCTGGCAGGCGAGGACGTCCCCCGTGGAGAGGTCCTTGATGTAGTCGTTGCCGGTGAAGCGGCGGATGTGTTTCTGCCGCACCAGCCCCTCGACCTGGTCGCACACGGTGTGGAAGTCGTCGGCCGTCCAGCGGGTGATGTCCACGCCGTTGCCCTGCATGAGGAGGGCGAAGGACTCGTCGAGCCCGGAGAGGAGGGTGACCTTTCCCCGCAGGTCCGCGGCCCAGAGGTCCTCGATATGCCGGATTTCGCGACCGAGCTTCCTGCGGTTGTACGCGATGCCGGTGATCCCGGACTGCCAGGGCACGCTGTGCCGCCTGCCCTCGTCGAAGGCGGGTGAACGCAGCTGCGGGTCCAGGTACTTGGCGACGTTCGGCTGCCGGTCGCGGTCCATCTCCTGGACCCAGCCGAGGCGTACGAACCGGGCGGCCATCCAGTCGCTGACGACGATGAGATCCCGGCCGGTCTCCTGATGGTTCATCAGGGCAGGGCTCACCTTGCCGAAGAACTCGTCGTTGTCGTTGATCTCCTCGGTGTAGCGGACGGAGATCCCGGTGCGTTCGGCGAAGGCATCGAGGGTGGGCCGTCTGGAGGTGTCCTCGTCGTCGGTGTCGATATAGAGGGGCCAGTTGGCGAAGTCGACGGTCCTGTCGCGGCCCGAGAGGTCACGTGCCGCGCGGTCGCCGGGCTCGACATAGGCCGCGGGGACTCCGCAGCCGGCGAGCGCGAAGCCCGCGGCCCCGGCTCCGGCGGCGCCGAGGGCGCGCAGCGCCGAGCGGCGGGACATGTGGCGGGATGTGCGGGGCGTCGGGGCGTTCCTCGGCTTCGCTGACACGTCGGCAGGATGCCGGGCGGTCGGTACGAGGGGCAATGGACGGTGCGTCGAGCGGGAGGCCCGGGCCCTGACACCTTGTCGATCATGGACATCTGTCTATACTTCATGGACACCTGCCCATGAAATGATTGGTACCCCATGAACGCGACGGCGAACGTCCTGGTCGGCCTGGTGGCCGCGCTGCACGTCTACATCCTGGTGCTGGAGATGTTCCTCTGGGAGCGGGCTCCGGGGCGGGGACTGTCCGGGTTCGACGCCCAGATGGCTCGGGCGACGGCTCCGCTGGCCGCCAACCAGGGTCTGTACAACGGCTTTCTCGCGGCCGGCCTGATCTGGGGCCTGATCGCCGCGGACCCCACGGGCCACCAGGTCCAGGTCTTCTTCCTCGCCTGTGTGGTGATCGCCGGGCTGTACGGGGGCGCCACCGCGAACCGGCGCATCTTCGTGGCCCAGGCCCTGCCCGGTGCGCTGGCGCTGGCCGCGGTGCTGGTGGCGGGATGAGCGGCGATCCCCGGGCCGAGCGCACCCGGGACCGGCTGCGGCGCGCCCTGCTGGAGGAGTGCGCCGAGCGGCCGCTGGCCGAGGTCAGCGTGGCGGGCCTGGTCCGCCGGGCGGGCCTCGGCCGCGCCACGTTCTACCTGCACTACCCGGACCTGGACGCGCTCGCGGTGGACGCCTGCGCCGAGATCGTCCGGGACGCGGTGGAGGCGCTGCACGCGTGGCGCGGGGTGCCCGATCCGGCGGCCCCGCCGGCCGCTCTGACGTCCTTCTTCACCGGGATCGTCCCCCACGCCCCGCTCTACCGCACCCTGCTCCGGGAGGGTGGCGGCGGCCCGCTCGGGGACCTGCTCCACCGCGAACTCCGCGCCCGCAGCCACCGCGAACGCGAGCTGGCGGGCGCCCCGGCTCCCGATCTGATCGCCTCGGCGGTGGCGTCGACCTTCACGGGCGTGCTGGCCGACTGGCTCCACGACCGCATCCCCGCGCCTCCGGAGGCGATGGCGGCCCACGTCTGGCGCCTCCTGTTCGCGCTGCACATGACGCCGTTGCCGTAAACGCCGGCAGGGTGCCGGACCGTGGCGCCTGCGGCGGTCCTCTCCCCGCCCCTCCCCTCCCCGCCCCTTCACCGGGGGCTGCGCCCCCGAACCCCCCGTACGATCTGCGGCCGTGTCCCCGAACGCCGGACGGGCCGGAGTTCCGGGGCAGGGCCCCGAAGCCGCCTACCGGCGTGTGCGGCGCGGGGTTCGGGAGCGGCACCGCCGGAACGGGCCCGGCACGGAGCCCGGTTCGGCAACGCCGAAGGGCGGGCCCCAGGGCCCGCCCTTCAACTTCCGCTTCAACTTCCGCTTCCGCTTCCGCCGGAGGCGTTACGCGTCCAGGGACGTCATCACGTGCTTGATGCGCGTGTAGTCGTCGAAGCCGTACCCCGAAAGGTCCTTGCCGTAGCCCGACTTCTTGAAGCCGCCGTGCGGCATCTCCGCCACCAGCGGGATGTGGGTGTTGATCCACACACAGCCGAAGTCCAGCGACTTGGACATCCGCATCGCGCGCGCGTGGTCCTTCGTCCACACCGAGGACGCCAGCGCGTACTCCACGCCGTTCGCCCACTCGAGCGCCTGCGCCTCGTCGCGGAACGACTGGACCGTGATGACCGGGCCGAAGACCTCGTTCTGGATGATCTCGTCGTCCTGCTTGAGACCGGACACGACCGTCGGGGCGTAGAAGTAGCCCTTGTCACCGACCCGGTGACCGCCCGCCTCCACCTTCGCGTGCGCCGGCAGCCGGTCGATGAAGCCGGAAACCTGCTTCAGCTGGTTGGCGTTGTTCAGCGGGCCGTACAGGACGTCCTCGTCGTCCGGCCGGCCGGTCTTCGTGTCCGCCGCGGCCTTCGCCAGCGCGCTCACGAACTCGTCGTGGATGGACTCGTGCACGAGCACCCGCGTCGCCGCCGTACAGTCCTGGCCGGCGTTGAAGAAGCCCGCGACCGAGATGTCCTCGACGGCCTTCGCGATGTCGGTGTCCTCGAAGACGACGACCGGCGCCTTGCCGCCCAGCTCCAGGTGGACGCGCTTGACGTCCTTGGCCGCCGACTCGGCGACCTGGATGCCGGCCCGTACCGAACCGGTGATGGACGCCATCGCCGGGGTCGGGTGCTCGACCATCGCGCGGCCCGTGTCACGGTCACCGCAGAGGACGTTGAAGACGCCCTTGGGCACGATGGCACCGATGATCTCAGCCATCAGCACCGTGGACGCCGGGGTGGTGTCCGAAGGCTTCAGGACGACCGTGTTGCCCGCCGCCAGCGCCGGCGCGAACTTCCACACCGCCATCATCATCGGGTAGTTCCACGGCGCGACCTGCGCGCAGACGCCGACCGGCTCACGGCGGATGATGGAAGTCATGCCCTCCATGTACTCGCCGGCCGAACGGCCTTCGAGCATCCGGGCCGCACCCGCGAAGAAGCGGATCTGGTCGATCATGGGCGGGATCTCTTCGGTCCGGGTGAGCTCCAGCGGCTTGCCGGTGTTCTCCGACTCGGCCGCGATCAGCTCCTCCGCACGCTCCTCGAAGGCGTCCGCGATCTTAAGCAGCACCTTCTGGCGCTCCGCGGGCGTGGTGTCCCGCCAGGCCGGGAAGGCCGCCGCGGCGGCGGCCATGGCGGCGTCGACGTCGGCCTGACCGGAGAGCGGCGAGGTCGCGTACACCTCTCCCGTGGCCGGATTGACCACCTCGATGGTCCGCCCGTCCGCGGCGTCCCGGAACTCTCCGTCGATGTAATTGCGCAGACGACGCAGTTCGGTGGTCACAACCACCCCTCCTGTCAGATGTCCGATGGGTGAGACACCCCACCCTACGTCGCCCAGGCTAGCCCGACGAGTGACGCTTTCGACAGGTCCGACGCTCCTCAACTTCGAAATCGGTGAGATTCCGATCCCAGAACAACGAATTTCATCGCGGATGGGTTGCGGGATCGACGAGTCCGGTGCAGAGTGATGCTCGTGGCCAGTCGAAGCACAGACTCCAGGACCGGGAGCGGGTCGTCCCCGACGATCGATGCCGTCTCCCTGGCGATCATCGAGCAGTTGCAGGAGGACGGGCGCCGACCGTACGCCGCGATAGGCAAGGCCGTAGGCCTCTCCGAAGCGGCGGTCCGGCAGCGCGTCCAGAAACTGCTCGACCAAGGCGTGATGCAGATCGTCGCCGTCACCGACCCGCTCACCGTGGGCCTGCGACGCCAGGCGATGGTCGGGATCAACGTCGAGGGCGACCTGGACCCGGTGGCCGACGCGCTGACCGCCATGCCCGAGTGCGAGTACGTCGTCATGACGGCGGGCTCGTTCGACCTGATGGTGGAGATCGTCTGCGAGGACGACGACCACCTGCTTGAAGTGATCAACCGGCGCATCCGCACCCTTCCCGGCGTGCGCTCCACCGAGAGCTTCGTCTACCTCAAGCTCAAGAAGCAGACCTACATGTGGGGAACCCGATAGCCGTGAGTCAGGACCACAGCGACCTCTCAAAGTCCGCCTACGACCACCTGTGGATGCACTTCACCCGCATGTCGTCGTACGAGAACTCGCCCGTTCCCACCATCGTGCGTGGTGAGGGCACCTACATCTACGACGACAAGGGCAAGCGCTACCTCGACGGCCTCGCCGGCCTGTTCGTGGTCCAGGCGGGCCACGGCCGCAAGGAGCTGGCCGAGGTCGCCTCCAAGCAGGCGCAGGAGCTCGCGTTCTTCCCCGTATGGTCGTACGCCCACCCGAAGGCCGTCGAGCTGGCGGAGCGGCTCGCCAACGAAGCCCCTGGCGACCTGAACAAGGTCTTCTTCACCACCGGTGGCGGCGAGGCGGTCGAGACCGCCTGGAAGCTCGCCAAGCAGTACTTCAAGCTCGTGGGCAAGCCGACCAAGTACAAGGTCATCTCTCGTGCGGTCGCCTACCACGGCACCCCGCAGGGCGCCCTGTCCATCACCGGCCTGCCGGGCCTGAAGGCCCCGTTCGAGCCGCTGGTGCCCGGTGCGCACAAGGTGCCGAACACCAACATCTACCGCGCCCCGCTGCACGGCGACGACCCGGAGGCCTTCGGCCGCTGGGCCGCCGACCAGATCGAGCAGCAGATCCTCTTCGAGGGCCCCGACACCGTCGCCGCGGTCTTCCTGGAGCCCGTGCAGAACGCCGGCGGCTGCTTCCCGCCGCCGCCCGGGTACTTCCAGCGGGTCCGCGAGATCTGCGACCAGTACGACGTACTGCTCGTCTCCGACGAGGTCATCTGCGCCTTCGGCCGGCTCGGCACGACCTTCGCCTGCGACAAGTTCGGCTACGTGCCGGACATGATCACCTGCGCCAAGGGCATGACCTCGGGCTACTCCCCGATCGGCGCCTGCATCGTCTCCGACCGGCTCGCCGAGCCGTTCTACAAGGGCGACAACACCTTCCTGCACGGCTACACGTTCGGTGGCCACCCGGTCTCCGCGGCCGTCGGTCTCGCCAACCTCGACCTGTTCGAGCGCGAGAAGATCAACCAGCATGTGCTCGACAACGAGGGCGCGTTCCTGAGCACCCTTCAGAAGCTGCACGACCTGCCGATCGTCGGCGACGTCCGCGGCAACGGCTTCTTCTACGGCATCGAACTGGTGAAGGACAAGAACACCAAGGAGTCCTTCAACGAGGAGGAGACCGAGCGCGTCCTGTACGGCTTTCTCTCCAAGGCGCTGTTCGACGCCGGTCTGTACTGCCGTGCCGACGACCGTGGCGACCCGGTCGTCCAGCTGGCCCCGCCGCTGATCTCCGACCAGTCGACGTTCGACGAGATCGAGCAGATCCTGCGGTCGGTCCTCACGGAGGCCTGGGCGAAGCTCTAGGTCCTGTCCGGCCGGCGGACCGGACTCGGAGCTGTCGGATCAAGCTCCGAGCCATGAGGATCATCGGCTGTTCGCGGCCCGGATGCACCCCTTCGAGTGAGAAGGAGAGCGTCCGGGCCGCGTGCTGTCCGCACACCCGGTTCCGAGTCCTTACGGTGCCCTGTGACCGTTCGGCCCTGCCTTCGTTCCCCCGCAAGGGGGAACGGGAAGAACTGATCAGAACCGAGGTGTACGCCATGGTGGCCCCGCCGGACAACGACGTGCTCTGGGCACGCTCCCTGCACCACTCCCTGGGCGGCTCGCCCGCACTCAACGGAGTCTCCCTCGGCGTGTCCGAGGGCGAGATCCTCGCCGTGAACGGCCCGCGCGGCTGCGGAAAGACCACCCTGCTGCGCTGCCTGTCGGGTCAGCTCGTACCGCGGCAGGGCGAGGTGTGGTTCAACAGCAGCCCCGTCCACACCATGGGAGCGGTGGCCCGCGAGCGGCTGCGGCGTGACCGCTTCGGCTGGATCGGCCCCGAACCCCAGCTGCTCCCCGAGCTCACGGCGTGGGAGAACGCCGCCCTGCCGCTGCTGCTGCGCGGCTGCTCGCACCGCAAGGCCAAGACCGCCGCCATGGAGTGGCTGGAGCGGCTCGACATCGGCACCTCCGCGCGCAAACGCCCCCGCGCGCTGCTCCAGGCCCAGCGGCAGCGGATCGCCCTCGCCCGCGCACTCGTCACCTCGCCCGCCGTGATCTTCGCCGACGAGCCGACCGCGGCGCTGCACAGCGCAGACCGGGCCCAGGTGCTGCGTACGCTCACCACCGCGGCCCGCTCGCACCGCATCACGCTCGTCCTCGCCACCCACGACAGGGACGTCGCGACGCTCGCCGACCGCTCGGTGGCGCTGGCCGACGGGCGGCGCGTCAGCTCCGTCCACGACGCCGAGGCGGAAGGCCGGGCCGCGTGCTCGCTCTCCGTCTAGCCCGCGGCACCCACCCCCTGGTCCTGCTGCGCCGGCTGATGGTCGCCGCGGCGTCCGCGGGCGTCGGCTTCCTGCTGCTGTGCACGCTGTCCTACGCGGTCTCGGGCCCGAAGCCGTCCGAACCGCCCCTGCTCCGGCTGGCCTGGTGTCTCGTCCCGCTCGCCGCGACCGTGCATCTCGCGGTCGCCGTGGCCCGTACGGACCCCGGCGCACGGCCCCGGCAGGGGCTGGACGCGGTCGGGCTCGGACCGGTGGGGCTCACCGCGCTGGCCGCCGTCTCGACGGCGGTGTCCTGCACCCTCGGCAGCGCGGTGGCACTGCTGCTCTTCCTCCATCTGCGGGGGGACCTGACGGGGCTGCCGTTCGACGGCGACGCCGCCGAACTGCTCGCCGCCGGACAGCCGTTGCCGCTGGCCGCCGCGCTCACCCTCCTCGCGCTCGTACCGGTGGCGGGGGCGGGAGCGGCGGCCCTCGCGCTGCGTCCGCGCCGTACGAAGCCGGGCGAGGGCTCCGAGGACGAGCGCTCCGGGCGCCCCGCCGGGGCCACGCCCGGCGGACTGCCCTGGGGTGTCGCACTCGCCGCCGCGGGCGTCGCGGTCGAGACGTACGCACGCCAGGGCATGCCGCCCGGCGGCGCGAACCCGCCGGCCGGGATGCTCGGGGGCTGGGCCCTCACCGCGCTGGGTCTCGCCATGGCCGGCCCGGGCATCGTCCATCTGTGCGGACGGGTACTGCAGTCGGTACGTCCCGGGGCCGTCCGGCTCCTCGCCGGGCGCGCGCTGATGGACGACGCGAGCAGGATCGGCCGTCCGCTCGGCGTCGTCTGCGCGGTGGCGTCCGCGACGGTCGCGGCCTCGGCACTCGCCGGGCACCGTCCTCAGCCGTTCGGCGAGCTGACCGGACTCGGGGCGGCGCTCGTCGTGGCCTGTACGACGGCGACGCTGCTCACCTCCGCGCTGGAGGTCAAGCACGCCCGCGCGGCCGACCGGGCCGGCCTCGTCGGTCTGGGCGCCCCCGCCGCCTTCCTCCGCGCCTGCGTGGTGCTCCGGTCGGTGGTCCTGCTCGCGGTCTTCGCCCCGCTCACCCTGGTGGTGGCGGAACTGGCCGCGATGCCGCTGCGGTACTGACCCCGGCACCGGGGCGAAAACGCCGGGGCATATCGTGTGGCGCATGGTGCAGGGAGACAGGCCGAGGCTGGGGTCGTCCTACGACGACGACCGCGAGATCGAGACGATCGAGGAGTTCGACCAGGTCGTCGCGCGGCGCGGCAGCCTCGCGGGACACCGTGTCCAGGCCGTCGACCTGACCGCGCGCACCTTCGCGCTGCTCGCCGCGGACACCACCGGCACGATGTTCCTCGGCTGCCGTATGGAGCCCGACGCCGAAGCCAAGGTCCGCGCGGACGGAGCGCTGGTCTTCCCGCCCATACCGGATCTGCCGTTCGATCCGTACCGCGGACTCCTGTACTCGCCCGACGAGTTGTTCGAGGGTCTCGCCGAGGGGGGCTACGAGATCACCCGGGACGCGCTCACGTACGAGTGGTTCCAGGAGACCAAGGCCGACCGCGACATCTACGCCTCGATGCTCCGGTCCCTTCACGACGACGCCGTTTCGGACGCCCTGGACGAACTCCTCAACGGGGTACGCGTGGTCGGCGTGATGGGCGGCCACGCGATGAGCCGCGGCACGGACGCGTACGCCGGCGCCGCCCGGCTCGGCCGCGAACTGGCCCGTACCGGGCTGATCGTCGCCACGGGCGGCGGGCCTGGCGCCATGGAGGCGGCGAACCTCGGCGCGTACGCCGCGCCGCACGCCGACGAAATGCTCGACGAGGCTCTCGAACTCCTCGCCAAGGCCCCGTCGTTCACCCCGTCGGTCACCGACTGGGCCTCCGTGGCCTTCGAGGTCCGTTCGCGCTGGCCGCGCGGCGGCGACTCGGTCGGCATCCCGACCTGGTTCTACGGCCATGAGCCGCCGAACCCCTTCGCCGGCCACATCGCCAAGTACTTCGCCAACGCCACCCGCGAGGACGGTCTCCTCGCTCGCTGCAACGCGGGCGTCGTCTTCCTCCCCGGCGCGGCCGGCACGGTCCAGGAGATCTTCGACAACACGACTCCGAACTACTACGAGTCCCGTGGCGAACCCACCCCCATGGTCCTGGTGAACCAGTCCCACTGGACGGAGAAGCTCCCGGCCTGGCCGCTTCTGCAGTCGCTGGCCGCGGACCGGTCCATGGAGTCCCGGATCGCCCTGGTGGAGTCGGTGGACGAGGTGCCGGAGGCGCTGGCGCGCCTGACGGAGGCCGCACCGCCGGCTGTCTGAGCGGCCGCCGTCCGCGAGTCGTCCGCGAGGTCGTCCGCGAGGACATCCGCGATCCGCGAGGTCATCCACGTGGTCGTCCGCGATCCGCGAGGTCATCCACGTGGTCGTCCGAGAGGTTGTCCGCAAGATCGTCTGCGAGGGAAAAGCAACTTCCGCACCGAAACTCACGTCTGGCAGTCGGAACGAACGGGACCGACCCACACCGACCCATACGTGAACGGAGCTCTCGGTGCTCATAGGACTGCTGACCGCGGTGGCGGCGTCGATCTGTTACGGCACGGGCTCGGTCCTGCAGGCCGTGGGATCGCGCAAGTCCGCCCGCCGGGAGGCCATCGCCGGTGTCACACAGCACGGCGGGCCGAGTCTTTCCTCGACCGCCAAGGCGGCGATGACCTGGGAATTCATCGTCGGCACGATCCTCGACTTCGTCGGGTTCGGGCTGGGCGCGCTGGCGGCGCGGCTGCTGCCGCTGTTCCTGTCGCAGACCGTGATCAGCGCCAACCTGGTGATCACGGCAGTGCTGAGCGTCAAGCTGCTCGGGATCCGGCTCAACCGCGCCGAGTGGACGTCGATCGCCGTGGTCTGCTCCGCCCTGGTGCTGCTGGCGACGGCGGCGGGTCCCGAGGGCAGCGGGCACACGCCGATCGCCACGCACTGGTGGCTGCTGGCGATTTCGCTGCTGCTGATGGTGGGCGGCACCGTCGTCGTACGCCTCCTGGGGGCGCGCGCGGCGATCCTGGCCGGTCTGCTGTCCGGGCTCGGGTTCGGCGAGCTGGGGGTCGGGGTGCGCGTACTGAACGGCATCGATCCGTTCGATCCGGGCGCCCTGCTGTCCGACCCGGCGCTCTACGCGATCCTCGTCGCCGGTATCGGCGGGATGTATCTGCACACGGTCGCCCTGCAGATCGGCTCGGTCAACGGCGCCACGGCGGCGCTGGTGGTCGGCGAGACCGTGCTGCCGGGCATGATCGGTGTGCTGTGGCTGGGGGACGCCTCGCGTCCCGGGTTCGCGTGGGCGGCGATCGTCGGGTTCGTGCTCGCCGTGTCGGGCGCGGTGGCGGTGGCGTGGTTCGGCGAACCGGAGGGCCACGGCGCCGATGCGGTCCCGGAGCCTGCGGAGCCCCGGCGCTCGGAGCAACTCTCGAACCTGTCCGGCGTGTGAGACGGACGGACACCCCGGCTGACCCAGCAGCGGCGGCGGCCCGTCGAGCCCGTCCGGGGATCCCCCCCCACGCCGCAGGGCGTAGGGGGAGTTCGAGGACGGGACGCACGGGGTTACTCGGCGGCACCGTCGACCGGCTCGAGGACCACCACGTCCTCCGCGGCGAAGGCGACACCGACCGCCGCGCCCACCTCGGGCGCGTCCTTCAGGCCGCACTCCGCCTCCAGGGGCGGGCCATCGGAGGGCCGCAGCCGTACCGCCACGTGGTGCCCCCGGAAGGTGAGCGACTCGACCACGCAGGGCAGCCCGTCGTCCGCCGCTCCGAGCCGTACCGCGGCGGGACGGACCAGCAGCCGGCAGGCACCCTGCGCGGAGCCGGCGGGGACGGGGATCCTGCCCCACACCGTGTCGGCGGCCTCGCCGGCCACCGTCGCGGGCACCACGTTGTCGAAGCCGAGGAAGCGGGCGACGAACTCGGAGGCGGGTCGCTGCCACACCTCGCGCGGTGTGCCGCTCTGGGCGATGCGCCCGTCCCGCATGACGACGACCCGGTCGGCGAGCGCGAAGGCCTCGCCCTGGTCATGGGTGACGGCGAGCACGGTCGTACCCAGCTGGCCGAAGAGCCCGCGGAGTTCGACGACGAGCCGTTCCCGGAGGGTACGGTCGAGCTGGCCGAGCGGCTCGTCGAGCATCAGCAGCCTGGGCCGTGGCGCGAGTGCCCGGGCGAGGGCGACGCGCTGCTGCTCACCGCCGGACAGTGCGGCGACGGCACGTTCTCCGGCGCCCGGGAGCCCGACGAGTTCGAGCAACTCCGCCACGCGGCGCCGTTGTTCGTCCCTGGACACGCCGTGCATGCGCAGGCCGAACGCGACATTGCCGCCGACGTCGCGCTGCGGGAAGAGCTGATGGTCCTGGAACATCAGGCCGACTCCGCGCCGGTGCACCGGCACCCCGGCCTGGTCGGAGCCGCCGAGCAGGATGCGGCCGCCGTCCAGGGGCTGCAGTCCGGCGACGGCCCGCAGCAGGGTGGACTTGCCGCTGCCGCTGGGTCCCAGGACGCACACGATCTCGCGGTCGGCGACCTCCAGGTCCACCGCGTCGAGCACGGCCCGCCGCCCGAACCGTACGGTCGCCTCCTCGAGTGCCAGCATCAGAACTCCTCCGGGGAACGGTCGGGACGGAGCCGGTCGAGCAGCAGCAGCGCCGCCGCGCAGACCAGCATGAGGATGGTCGAAAGAGCCATCGCCTGCCCGTAGTTGAGTTCGCCCGGCCGGCCGAGGAGCCGGGCCACGGCGACCGGCAGCGTCGGGTTGTCGGGCCGGGCGATGAAGACCGTCGCGCCGAACTCGCCGAGCGAGACGGCGAAGGCGAAGCCCGCGGCGACGAGCAGAGCCCGGCGCACCATCGGCAGATCGACCTCGCGCCAGGCTCGCAGCGGCGAGGCGCCGAGGACGGCCGCCGCTTCACGCAGCCGCACGTCGACGGCCCGCAGCACCGGCAGCATGGTCCGCACCACGAACGGCACGCCCACCAGGGCCTGGGCCAGCGGTACCAGGATCCAGGTGGTGCGCAGGTCGAGCGGTGGCTCGTCGAGGGTGATCAGGAAGCCGAAGCCGACGGTGACGGCGGAGACCCCGAGGGGCAGCATCAGCAGCGCGTCGAAGCCCCGGACCAGCCGGCCCGCCTTCCGGGTGAGTGCCGCGGCCGCGAGACCGCCGATCAGCAGGGCGATGGCGGTGGCGGCGAGCGCGTACTGGAGGGAGTTCCACACGGCCTCCAGCGGCGGTACGAGGAAGGTGCCGCCGCTCGCCTCCGTGGACCGTAGTACCTGGTAGAAGTCGAAGCCGTGCCCGCCGGGCCCGTCGAACGAGCGCTCGATCAGCACGCCGAGCGGCGCGAGGATCAGCAGAGCGACCGTCATCAGGACTCCGGCGAGCAGCGCCCACTGACCGGCGCCGCGCGGCCGGTGCGCCGTGCGTGCCGGATCGACGAGCCGCAGCGCCGTCTCCCGCCGCCGTACCGTCCAGGCGTGCACGGCGAGGATCGCGCCGACCGCCGCGAACTGCACCAGGGTCAGCACGGCGGCCGTCGACAGGTCCAGGACCTGCGCCGTCTGCCGGTAGATCTCCACTTCCAGCGTGGCGTACGCCGGTCCGCCGAGGATCTGTACGACACCGAAGGAGGTGAAGGTGAAGAGGAAGACCATCAGCGCCGCGGCGGCCACGGCCGGGGTCAGCGCGGGGAGGGTGACGCGCCGCCAGGCCGCGAGGCGGCTTGCTCCGAGGACCCGTGCCGCCTCCTCCTGGCGCGGGTCGAGCTGTGACCACAGACCGCCCACGGTCCGTACGACGACGGCGTAGTTGAAGAAGACATGGGCGAGGAGGATCGCCCAGACGGTCGTGTCGAGGCGCACGCCCCACCGTTCGTCGAGCAGCCCGCCGCGGCCGAGCAGGGCCAGGAACGCGGTGCCGACGACGACGGTCGGCAGGACGAACGGCACGGTGACGATCGCGCGGAGCAGCTGCTTCCCGGGAAAGTCGAAGCGGGCGAAGACATACGCGCCGGGGATCGCGATCAGCAGCGTGAGCCCGGTGGAGGCGAGCGCCTGCCACGCGGTGAACCAGAGGACTTCCAGAATGTCCGGCCGGCCGAGCACATCGCCGATACGGCCGAACTGCCAGACGCCCTGCGCCTGGAGCCCGCGGCCGACGATCGCGGTCACGGGGTAGGCGAAGAAGACGGCGAAGAACGCGACGGGCACGGCCATCAGAGCGAGCCGCGTCGCGTTCCCGCGCAGTGACGCACTCCCGCGCGGGGATGCGTTCCCGCGCGGGGGTACCTTCCCGCTCGGTGGTTCGCCTACTTCAGGACGAGCGAGGACCACGACTGGATCCACTGGTCACGGTTGTCGGCGATCTTCTCCGGCGCCATGGTCTGCGGCTTGGCGATCACCTCACCGAACTCGGTGAACAGCGGCGGCAGCTTGGCGTCGTCGGTCACCGGGTTCACGAACATGTTGAGCGGCATGTCCTCCTGGAACTTCTTGCTGATGAGGAAGTCCAGCAGGGCCTTGCCCCCGGCCTCGTTCTTCGCGCCCTTGAGAAGGCCGGCGGCCTCGGTCTGGCGGAAGCAGGTGCCGGTGGAGACTCCGGTCGGCGCCTCCTTGGGCTGCGGCTTGGCGAAGAGCACCTCGACCGGCGGGCTGGAGGCGTACGAGACGACGAGCGGCCGGTCACCCTTGGCCGCCTTGCCGCCGGCGGAGCCGGAGAACTCCTGGTTGTAGGCGAGTTCCCAGCTGTCGACGACCTTCACGCCGTTCGCCTTCAGCTTCTTCCAGTAGTCCTGCCAGCCCTGGTCCCCGTACACGGCGGCGGTGCCGAGGAGGAAGCCGAGACCGGGCGAGGAGCGCTCGGCGTTCTCGACGACGAGGAGGTTCTTGTAGGCGGGCTTCGCCAGGTCGTCGAGGGTCTGCGGCGGCGCGAGCTTCTTGTCGGCGAAGTACTTCTTGTCGTAGTTGACGCAGATGTCGCCGGTGTCGATGGGAGTGACCCGGTGCTCGTCCCTGTCGAGCTGCACGGCCTCGGGGATCCGGTCCAGGCCCTTGGCCTCGTACGGCGTGAAGAGGTCGTTGTCGAGTGCCCGGGACAGCGTGGTGTTGTCGACGCCGAAGAACACGTCGCCCTGCGGAGAGCCCTTGGTGAGGATCTCCTTGTTGAGCGCCTCGACGGCGTCACCGCTCTTCAGCACCTTGACCGTGTAGCCGGTCTGCCGGGTGAACTCCTTGAGCACCGCGGGAGAAGCGGTGAAGGAGTCGTGGCTGACGAGCGTCACGGTCTTGGAGCCGCTGCGGGATCCCGGGCCGGCGGACGTGTCCTCGGACTCCCCTCCGCAGGCCGCGAGCGTGCTGACGCCCAGGGCCGCGGCCAGCGCGATGACCGTGGCCTTCTTGGTGGTGCTCACTGAGATTCCTCCTGGGTTTGACCAGGAAGAGACGCGGCCCTGCCCGGTCCTCTGATCCCTGGATCAGGAGCCGGGCAGGGCGCAACAGCTTGAGTCTCGTCCGAACTTCCTACCCGGAATGACCCGGGCGAGGTTCAGAGGGTCTGCGGTCTGACGGACACCGCACTCTCAGCGCTGTGGCGCTCCCCTGTCGGAATATGCAAATGTTCGAGCCCAGATTACATGGGCCCATTTCACGGGCCCTTCCGGATACCTGGGCGGTTCCGGCGACCTGGGGCCGTTCCGGATACGGCCCCTTCCGGACAGGCCTTAGCGCTCGGAGGCGGCGAGCTGCCCGCACGCCCCGTCGATCTCCTGGCCCCGGGTGTCACGGACGGTCACGGGCACCCCATGGGCGGCGATCGCCTCGACGAACGCCTTCTCGTCCTCGGGGCGGGAGGCCGTCCACTTCGACCCCGGCGTCGGGTTGAGCGGGATGAGATTGACATGCACCCGCTTGCCCTTGAGCAGCCTGCCGAGCAGGTCACCACGCCACGCCTGGTCGTTGATGTCACGGATCAGGGCGTACTCGATGGAGATGCGGCGACCGGACTTCTCCGCGTACTCCCAGGCGGCGTCCAGCACCTCCCGCACCTTCCAGCGCGTGTTGACCGGGACGAGGGTGTCGCGCAGCTCGTCGTCCGGCGCGTGCAGCGAGACGGCGAGTCGGCATTTGAAGCCCTCGTCGGCGAACCGCTGCATCGCCGGGACCAGGCCGACGGTGGAGACGGTGATCCCGCGCTGCGAGATGCCGAGGCCGTCCGGCTCGGGGTCGGTGAGGCGGCGGATGGCTCCGACGACCCGCTTGTAGTTGGCGAGCGGCTCGCCCATACCCATGAACACGATGTTGCTGAGGCGGGCCGGTCCTCCGGGCACCTCTCCGTCGCGCAGGGCCCGCATACCGTCGACGATCTGGTGCACGATCTCCGCGGTGGACAGATTGCGGTCGAGCCCGGCCTGGCCGGTGGCGCAGAACGGGCAGTTCATACCGCACCCGGCCTGCGAGGAGATGCACATCGTGACCCGGTCCGGGTAGCGCATCAGGACCGACTCGACGAGCGTCCCGTCATGCAGCCGCCACAGCGTCTTACGCGTCGTGTCGTCGTCACAGGAGATGTGCCGGACGACGGACATCAGATCGGGCAGCAGCTCCGAGGCGAGCCGCTCGCGCGCGGCGGCGGGGATGTCGGTCCACTGGGCGGGGTCGTGGGCGTACCTCGCAAAGTAGTGCTGCGACAGCTGCTTGGCGCGGAACGGCTTCTCGCCGATCGCGGCGACGGCTTCCTTGCGCTCGGCGGGTGTGAGGTCGGCGAGGTGCCGCGGGGGCTTCTTGGCTCCGCGCGGGGCGACGAAAGTGAGTTCTCCGGGCTTGGGCATGGTTCATCCAGTGTCGCAGACGGAATCCGGTGACCCGCTGCCGTTGATGTCAGGGGTGGGCATCACTGGTCCTCCCCCGTTCCGGCAGGGCGCTGTCTCCAGGACCCACCCTGGATCTAGAATCGAACTTGTGTCCGAGAAAGTGTCCCGCCTGGAGCGCCTGCGCAATGTCCGCGAGTGGCTGGTCTGGCAGCTGCGCCGCACTGACGAGACCATCGCGGATCTGGAGCGGCAGGAAGTAGCCGCTGCACGCGCGGCGCGGACGCTGCCGCCGCCTCAACCCGGGTGGAAACTCGCGAGGCGACGGTCAGGCGGCAAGCCCACCCCCGACGCCGTCCACACGAGCCACTGCGGCATGGCCGGAAACCACACGAAGCCACTGGCACGCGAGCAGGCCCTCCGCGCAATCACTGAGGACGGCATCGCAGCCTGCCCGTACTGCCGGCCCGACACCGACCTCGGTGTGCTGTGAACCGCGAACCGGCGCAGCCTGGAGCCATGGGCACCGCACCGATCGTCGTGCATCGCGCAGCGGGCACCGGCGGCCGCCGGGTGGAGATCCGCACCCAGGTCGCAGGCCTGGCCCGCAGCGACGCCGACCTGGTCGAGTTCCTGCGACGCGCAGGCCTGCCGGACGCCTGGGAGTTGCTGGACGATCCGCACTGGGTGGAATGGCAGGGCGGGCGATCGCACGAGTACGACGTGGGCTGATCGCGCCGCGGGACGTTCTTCCTGGGAGAAAGCCCGCCCGAAGCAGATCGCAGAGATGTCGCAGAGACAGAGATGTCGCAGAGATACGGAGAGGGGCTCGCGTCCTGTGGACAGCGAGCCCCTCGACCAGGAAAGCCCAGATCAGCCGGGTCCCGCATGGCCCAGCACGCAGGACGGCTCGTCAGCCGGTCCCGACGAACACGACGAACAGCAACCAGACCACCGGCGCGGTCGGCAGCAGCGAATCCAGCCGGTCCATGATGCCGCCGTGGCCCGGCAGCAGCGTGCCCATGTCCTTGATGCCGAGGTCCCGCTTGATCATCGACTCGCCCAGGTCACCCAGGGTGGCACTGGCCGCGACCGCGAGGCCGAGCAGCAGGCCCTGCCACCAGGTGCCGCCGTCGATGAGGAGCGGCATGCAGACCGCGCCCGCCGCCATGCCGAACGACACCGCTCCGATCAGGCCCTCACGGGTCTTCCCGGGACTGATGCGCGGCGCGAGCTTGTGCTTGCCGAAGCGCCAGCCGATCGCGTAGGCGCCGGTGTCGCTGACCACGGTCAGCAGCAGGAAGGTGAAGACCCGCTGCGGCCCGTCGCCGGCGGTGAGCATCATCGCGACGAACGTGGCGAGGAACGGCACGTAGAACGCGGCGAAAACACCCGCCGTGACGTCCTTGAGATAGCCCTCGGGAGGTTCGGTCATCCGCCAGACCAGTACGGCCAGTGCGGTGAGCGCCATGGCGACCCACGCACCCTCCGCGCCCCGCACATAGCCGGCCACGACCATCGCCGCTCCGCCCACCGCGAGCGGCACCAGAGGCGCCTTGATCCCCTTGCGCTCCTGGAGGCGGGAGGTGAGCTCCCACAGGCCGACGACGACGGCGACGGCGATCACCCCGACGAACACGGCCTTGACGATGAACAGCGACGCGATGATCACCGCGCCGAGCCCCACGCCGACCCCTATGGCAGCACGCAGATCGCGGCCGGCGCGCTTCTTCGGCGGCGGCTGCGAGGGCTGGGGAGCCGCAGGCGGCGGAGGGGTGGACATGGGCTCCTGCGGCATCTCGTCGCGGAACAGGGGGCCACTCGGCCGAGCAGCCCCCCGGTCCCGGTCATCGCGGTCTTCTGCGTCTCTACCTGCGTCGGGATCGCCGGGCACGATGGGCATGGGCCGAGTCTGCTGGGCGACATGCTCATCGTAAGCGGGACCCGCCGGGGCAGCCCCCTGGTCGGGCGGGCCCCAGTAGCCGGCGCGCGTCGGGGCCCCCCAGGAAGAGTCGTTCATCAGACCTCGAGCAGCTCGGCTTCCTTGTGCTTCAGCAGCTCGTCCACCTGCGCCACGTACTTCGCGGTGGTGTCGTCGAGCTCCTTCTCCGCACGGCGGCCCTCGTCCTCGCCGACCTCGCCGTCCTTGATCAGCTTGTCGATGGCTTCCTTGGCCTTGCGGCGCACGGAGCGGATCGAGATCTTGGCGTCCTCGGCCTTGCCCTTGGCGACCTTGATGTACTCCTTGCGACGCTCCTCGGTCAGCTCGGGGAACACCACCCGGATGATGTTGCCGTCGTTGCTCGGGTTGACGCCCAGGTCCGAGTCCCGGATCGCCTGCTCAATGTTGCGCAGCGCGCTCTTGTCGAACGGGGTCACCACGGCCATCCGCGGCTCGGGCACCGAGAACGAGGCCAGCTGGTTGATCGGCGTCAGCGCACCGTAGTAGTCGGCCACGATCTTGTTGAACATCGCCGGGTGCGCACGCCCGGTGCGGATCGCGGCGAAGTCCTCCTTGGCGACCACGACGGCCTTCTCCATCTTCTCCTCGGCCTCGAGGAGGGTCTCTTCGATCACCACTTGCTCCTGCGTGTCTTGAGTAGGCCCGGCGTGTACGCGTGACTTGTCCGCGTTACGAGTACGGCCGGCGAAACTTGGCGGCGCGTCTTCCCCTGCACGGTGTCCGACCGGCAGGGCTTTGTCCATCCCCTCACGGGGCGGTGCCCCCGGGTCAGCCCCGGGTGCCCTGGTCGCTCACGAGCGTGCCGATCTTCTCACCCCGGACCGCCCGCGCGATATTGCCCGGGGCAAGCAGTTCGAAGACGAGGATGGGCAGATCGTTGTCGCGGCAGAGGGTGATGGCGGTGGCGTCGGCGACCTTGAGGTTGCGGGTGAGCACCTCGCCGTACTCCAGCGCATCGAACTTCACGGCGTCCGGATTGGCCTTCGGGTCGGAGTCGTAGACCCCGTCGACACCGTTCTTGCCCATGAGCAGGGCCTCGGCGTCGATCTCCAGGGCGCGCTGGGCCGCGGTGGTGTCGGTGGAGAAGTAGGGCATGCCCATACCGGCACCGAAGATGACGACGCGGCCCTTCTCCAGATGGCGCACGGCACGCAGCGGAATGTACGGCTCCGCGACCTGGCCCATGGTGATGGCGGTCTGGACGCGGGAGTCGATGCCTTCCTTCTCCAGGAAGTCCTGGAGCGCGAGGCAGTTCATGACCGTGCCGAGCATGCCCATGTAGTCGGAGCGTGCCCGGTCCATGCCGCGCACCTGGAGCTCGGCGCCGCGGAAGAAGTTGCCACCGCCGATGACGATCGCGATCTCTGCGCCGTCACGGACGACCGCGGCGATCTCCCGTGCGATGGCGTGTACGACGTCGGGGTCGACGCCCAAGCCGGTGCCGCCGGAGAACGCTTCTCCGGACAGCTTCAGCATGAAGCGGCCGGCCTTCTTGCCGGTGTGGTCGCTATTGTCGTCGGCGCCCAGATTGGCGTCCGCGCCCTTGTTCATGGAGATCTCCTCGTGCACATACGAAGAAGGCCATTGCCGGTGGGTGCTGGTGTCCCTGCGGCAATGGCCTCCTCGTCAGATCTGCGGTCGTCCGGCGTCTACGCGGCCGACGACTGCTGAGAAACCCTAGCGGGCTCCCGTGTCGATCGCGTACCGGCTCAGATGCCGACCTTGATGCGCGAGAAGCGCTTCAGGCTGACACCGGCCTCGTCCAGGATCTGCTGGACGGACTTCTTGTTGTCGAGCGCGTACGGCTGACCGAGGAGGGTGGCCTCCTTGAAGAAGCCGTTGACGCGACCCTCGACGATCTTCGGGAGAGCGGCCTCGGGCTTGCCCTCGGCGCGCGTGGTCTCCTCGGCGACACGACGCTCGGACTCGACGACCTCGGCCGGGACGTCCTCGCGGGAGAGGTACTTCGGCGCGAAGGCGGCGATGTGCTGCGCGACGCCCTTGGCGATCTCCGCGACCGGCTTGTCGAGCTCGACGAGAACACCGATCTGCGGGGGCAGGTCGGGCATGGTGCGGTGCATGTACGCCGTGACGTAAGCGCCGGAGAACTGCGCGAAGCGGTCCAGGACGATCTTCTCGCCGAGGTTGGCGTTGGCCTCGTCGACGTACGCCTGGACGGACTTGCCGGGCTCGATCTCGGAGGCGAGCAGCGCCTCGATGTCGGCCGGGTTCGTCGCGGCGACGTGGGCCGCGAGCGCGTTGGCAACGGCCTGGAACTTCTCGCCCTTGGCGACGAAGTCCGTCTCGCACTTCAGCTCGAGGATGACACCGGAGGTGTTGTCGTCGGCGATCAGGGAGACGACGGCACCGTTCTCGGCGGAACGGCCCTCGCGCTTGGCGACGCCCTTCTGGCCCTTGATGCGCAGCGCCTCGACGGCCTTGTCGACGTTGCCGTCGGCCTCGTCGAGCGCCTTCTTGCAGTCCATCATGCCCGCGCCGGTGAGCTCGCGGAGCTTCTTAACGTCAGCGGCGGTGTAGTTCGCCATGTCTGTGAATCTCTCTGAAGTCGAAGAGTCGAACGATCTACGGGTCGACGGCGGGGGCTTCATGGGCCCCCGCCGTCAGCATCCGAACCTGTGGTGTCAGGCCTGCTCGGCGTCCGCGGCCGGGGCCTCGGCAGCGGCCTCGGCCGGCTTCTCGGCCTCGGCGGCCGGGGTCTCGTCGGCCTTCTTCTCGCCCTCGAGCAGGTCGCGCTCCCACTCGGCCAGCGGCTCGCCCGCGGCCTTGTCGCCCGGCTTCGAGTCACCGGTGGCGACGCCGGAACGGGCGATGAGGCCCTCGGCGACGGCGTCGGCGATCACACGGGTGAGCAGCGTGACGGAGCGGATCGCGTCGTCGTTGCCCGGGATCTTGTAGTCGACCTCGTCGGGGTCGCAGTTGGTGTCGAGGATCGCGACGACCGGGATGTGGAGCTTGCGCGCCTCACCGACGGCGATGTGCTCCTTCTTGGTGTCGACGATCCAGACGGCGCTCGGCACCTTCTGCATCTCGCGGATACCACCGAGGGTCTTCTCCAGCTTGGCCTTCTCGCGGGAGAGGACCAGGAGCTCCTTCTTGGTGAGGCCGGAGGCGGCCACGTCCTCGAAGTCGATCGCCTCGAGCTCCTTCAGACGCTGAAGGCGCTTGTAGACGGTGGAGAAGTTGGTGAGCATGCCGCCGAGCCAGCGCTGGTTGACGTAGGGCATGCCGACGCGGGTCGCCTGCTCGGCGATGGCCTCCTGCGCCTGCTTCTTGGTGCCGACGAACATGATGGAGCCGCCGTGCGCGACGGTCTCCTTGACGAACTCGTAGGCGCGGTCGATGTACGACAGCGACTGGAGCAGGTCGATGATGTAGATGCCGTTGCGCTCGGTGAAGATGAAGCGCTTCATCTTCGGGTTCCAGCGACGGGTCTGGTGACCGAAGTGGACGCCGCTCTCCAGCAGCTCCCGCATCGTGACGACGGCCATGGCCGTATCTCCTTGAGTTTCTCGGTTATGTCCTGACGCCCCGACGCGCCGTGCCACAAGGGACCGAGGAGCGCGGCCACCGACCGAGGATGAGGGTGGTGGCGGGGCGTGCGAAGTCGACCCGGTGACCCGGATCGCCAGAAGAAGTGTACGGGACCGGCGCGGTGCCGGGTGACGGCGCTGTCCACAACTGGCCGGTTGTCCACAGATCCGGACCATGATCAGCGCGGTCGGGGCGGGATGCGGGACGGTCTGTGCCATGAATCGCGTACGAGTCGTGACGATCGCGCTGGCGGCTTCGCTGCTGGTGTTGCTCCTTGGAGGGGTGGCATGGGCAGGGGTCTGGCCGGTGGGCCCGCCGCGCCCTGCGGTGGCGCGGGGCTGGGAGCCACCGGCCACTCCGTACGGGCGGGGCCACCGCGGGGTGGATCTGGTGGCGCCACCGGGTACGGAGATCCGGGCTGCGGCTCCGGGCCGGGTGTCTTTCGCGGGGCCGGTGGCGGGGCGCGGGGTCCTGTCGATCACGCTGACGGGCACCGGCGAGCCTCCCCTGCGCACCACGTACGAGCCGGTCCGGCCCGTGATCCGCCCGGGCACCGAGGTGACCGCCGGTCAAGTGGTCGCCGTCCTGACGGAAGGCCCCTCGCACTGCCCGCAGGGGTGTCTGCACTGGGGCCTGCGCCGCGGCGAGGAGTACCTGGACCCGCTGTCGCTGCTGCCCCCGTCGGCCCTGCGGCGCGGCCCGTCCCGGCTGCTCCCCGTCTTCGGCGTCCCGAGCCCGCCCTCGGAGCGGGCGTCACAGGCGTCGAAGCAGACCCCGGAACCACGGCCTGCGGTCGCGACAGCGGGCAGCACATCGCGGGAAGGTGCGGACTGTTTCCAGGCTCTGGCTCTGGCCGCAGCGGCGGTCTGGTCGTACAGCGCACTGCGGCGCAGGTGCCGACGGGACCGTCAGGATCCACAGCACCGACAGGATCGACAGGACCGGCGCCTGCGGGGCGACGCATACGGGGAGACGGGCGCGGGAGACTTCCCTTCCGGGCGCCGCGTCAGGGCGCGGTGCGGGCCTGCCCCGGGCCCCGGCGGCATGGGTCCGGCCACCGGTGAGCTCAGTCGCCGCGGACGCCCCGGAGTGCCATCGACACCGCGGCCTCGGCGATCACGGCCGGGGCCTCGGCGGCGCCGAGCTCGATGCGACGGACCGCCGCGTCCACGACTCCCTGGAGAAGCATCGCGGCCAGCCGGGGCTGCTGGTGGCCCAGCTCCCCGAGGGCCTCCACGATCATCGCGACGAGGCCGCCGTGCGCGGCGCGGATCTTCTCCCGGGCGCCGGCGTCCAGCTCGCTCGCGGAGATCGCGACCACGGCGCGGTGCCGTCGGTCACCGACCAGTTCGAGCTGCTGCCGTACATACGCCTCGACCTTGCCCTCGGGCGTCCCCGCCAGCTCCATGGCGGCTTCGACCTCGGCCGCCCAGACCGGGAAGTCGACGGCGCAGAGCTCCTCGACGACAGCGGCACGGGAGCGGAAGTACTCGTACACGGAGGACCGGGCGAGGCCCGTGCGCTCGGCGAGGGCGGGGAAGGTCAGCGCTTCCGTACCGCCTTCGGACAGCAGGGAACGCGCGGCATCCAGCAGGGCGCCGCGCTGCATGGTCCGGTGCTCGGCCACGGAGGCCGCTCGAATCCTGGGCACGGGTCCACTTTAAGGCCGTGGCCGTCGATGAGTACGGGGCAGGGACGATTCGGCCCGACCGCCACGTGTCACCTGCCGACGTCGGCCAGCTTTGCCCTGAGCTGCAGCACCGACTTGGTGTGGATCTGGCTGACTCTGCTCTCGGTGACGCCGAGGACGTTGCCGATCTCGGCGAGGGTGAGGCCCTCGTAGTAGTAGAGCGTGACGACCGTCTTCTCGCGGTCGGGGAGCGTGTTGATGGCGCGGGCGAGGAGGCGGCGCAGCTCACGGTCCTCGGCGACTTCGACGGGGTTGTCGGCGGCGGTGTCCTCCAGTGTGTCCATCAGGCTGAGCCGGTCGCCGCCCTCGCCGCCCACGTGCAGCAGCTCTTCCAGGGCCACGACGTTCGCCAGGGACAACTGGCTGAAAACGGAGTGGAGTTCCTCGAGCGAGATACCCATTTCCGAGGCGACCTCGCCCTCGGAGGGGGTGCGCCGCAGCTGGGCCTCCAGCGTGGCGTAGGCGCGCTCGACGGCGCGCGCCTTCTGGCGCACGGAGCGGGGGATCCAGTCCAGGGCCCGCAGTTCGTCGATCATGGCGCCCCGGATGCGGGTGATCGCATAGGTCTCGAACTTGATGGACCGCTCGATGTCGAACTTCTCGATGGCGTCGATGAGGCCGAAGACCCCGGAGGAGACGAAGTCCGCCTGCTCGACGTTGGACGGCAGACCGACGCTCACCCGGCCCGCGACGTACTTCACCAGTGGCGAGTAGTGCAGGATCAGCTGCTCCCGCAACCGTCCGTCACCCGTGGCCTTGTACGACCGCCACAACTCTTCGAGCGACGAGGGCGCGGGCGGCCGCACGGTGCCACGGGCAGCGGGTGGCACTGCCGCGCGGTCAGACCCGGAGGTGTGCTGGGGCATGCGTTGCCTTGAGCCGTTCTGCTGTGGGGTGTGAAGGGACGGGTGTCTCGTCGGATGGTTGGGTGGGGAACCTGGTGAGCGTAGCGTGACTGGAGTATTGCGGTGCGCGAACAGCGGCGTATCGCGCACATGCGGGTAGGTACCGTCGGCCACACCTTCGAACGCGGGCCGACGCCGTACACGCCGGTCCTCCCGGTGTCACCGAGTGAGCGGCGAGGGTCATCGGTGTCACCTTTTCACCCGATTGCGCCAGGTCAAGCACCGCCTCGCCGTGCGTTCGACCCCTGTATCGCAGGTGGCGCCAACTGCCAGCCGTCGCCGTGCCGTTCGACGAAGCCGAGTGAGTGCAGTTCGTACAGCCTGGCGAGCGCCTCGTCAGCAGTCGTCCCCGCCCTTCGGGCGATGTCCCCCTTGCCGAGCACGCCCTGGGCGGGGAGACACTCCAGGATCCGGGTGCACGCGGGCCCGAGGAGGTCCCTGGGAAGCACCGGGCCGTGGCGCGCCGGGGCGAGGTCGCCGATGTCACCCACGAGCTCGGCCACTTCGTCGGCGTCGGTGACCAGCACACCCTCTCCGCGCAGCAGTTCATGCACGCCGGCCGATAGTCCGCTGGTCACCGGCCCGGGAACGCCCATGGTGCAGCGGCCGAGACGGAGCGCACTGCGCGCGGTGACCAGGGAACCGCTCCGGTACTCGGCTTCGACGACGACGGTGCCGCGGGTGAGGGCCGCGATCACGCGGTTCCGCAGGACGAATCTGCTGCGCGTCGGATGAGCGCCGGGCGGCAACTCTCCGATCACCAGCCCCTGTTCCACAATGCGGCCGATCAACTCCGCGTGGGCACGGGGGTAGGCCACGTCGACTCCGCAGGCCAGCACCGCGACGGTCGCTCCACCGGCGGCCAGGGCCCCTCGGTGCGCGGCGCCGTCGACGCCGTGGGCCGCGCCGGAGACGACGACCCAACCGCGCTCGGCGAGGCCTGATCCAAGGCTCGCCGCCACATGTGCGCCGTAGGGTGTGCAGGCCCTGGCCCCCACCACGGCGACCGAGCGCAGCGCCCATTTCCGCAGGTCGGGAGTGCCACGCACCCAGAGCCCGACGGGCATGGCGTCCCCGAGGTCAGCGAGCTGACCCGGCCACTCCGGGTCACCCGGACAGAGGAAGCGCCCGCCGGCCTCCGCCACCGTTTCGAGGTCGTGCTGCGGGCGGGCCGCCGCGGCCCGTGTCCGATAGCCCTCGATCCGCTGCGCCCCTGCTCCGGTCAGGGCACCCTCCCCCGCTCGAGGCGCGCTGAGCCGCGCCATCAGCTCCACGGCGCCGTGCTGCCGCAGCAACCGCCCTCCCTGTTCATCACCCGGTTCGACGACCCGCGTCAACGCCGCCCGCGCCTTACGCTCCTCCTCACTCACCGCCGCCGGCATGCGCCCGCCCTCCCGCTCACCGCTCGGCTCCGATGCCCACAGGGACGCCCCTGGCGATGCCCGTGCGCAGTTGCAGCGCGAGATCCACGTCGTGGGCGGCGGGCCTCCCGCGCCCGGCGAGGTCGGCGACGGTCCATGCCACGCGGAGGACGCGGTCCATGCCCCGGGCGGTGAGCAGCCCCCGTTCCATGTCGCGCTCGGCAGCGGCGAGCGCGCCGGGCGCCACCTGCCAGCGGGTGCGCAGCTCATGACCGGGCACCTCGCTGTTGACGCTCCACGGGGTGCCGTCCAACCGGTCGGCGGCCCTGGCCCGGGCCTCCTGGACCCGGGCGGCGACGACCGCCGTCGGCTCCCCTCGCCCGCCCTGCCCCAGCAGGTCCGAACGGTTGACCGGCTCCGCCTCGACACGTAGGTCGACCCGGTCGAGCAGCGGCCCGGACAGCCGGGCCTGGTAGCGCCGGATCAGCGATGCGGGACATTCGCACCCGGCACCGTGCAGGGTGTGCCGGCCGCAGGGGCAGGGGTTGGCCGCCAGCACCATGAGGAAGCGGGCGGGAAGCCTCACCACCCCTGCGCTGCGCGCGACGACCACATGCCCGGACTCGAGTGGCTGACGGAGGGCGTCGAGCGCTTTGCCGGAGAACTCCGGCGCCTCGTCGAGGAACAGCACACCCCGGTGTGCCAGGGACACGGCTCCGGGCCTCGGCAGGCCCTGGCCACCGCCGACGAGGGACTGCATGGTTGCCGAGTGGTGCGGGGCGCAGTACGGCGGCGTGCGCACCAGGGGCTCGCCCGGCGGGAGAATGCCCGCGACGGAGTGGACGGCGGTGACCTCGAGGGACTCCTGCCGGGTCAGTGGCGGCAGCACTGCGGGCAGCCGCTCGGCGAGCATCGTCTTGCCCGCTCCCGGCGGCCCGTGGAGCAGCAGATGGTGGCCACCCGCCGCCGCGACCTCCAGGGCGGTGCGTGCGGCGTGCTGTCCGGCCACGTCGGCGAGGTCCGGCCAGTGGCCGTCGTCGCCCGGATCCGGGGCGAGCCCTGTGCCGACCCCGGCGCCCGGCACCATGAGTCCGGCGAGCATGGCGTCCGGCCGGCCCTCGCCGTCGCGCTCCTCCTGTGGCACCGGCTCGTCGTTGAGCACCGCGATGAGCTGGCGCAGGCTTCGCACCCCGAGCACGGATACGCCCGGCACCAGGGACGCCTCCCCGGCTGTCTGCTCGGGGACGACCACCTGCCGGTATCCCGCCTCGGCGGCGGCGAGGACCGCGGGCAGTACCCCGCGCACGGGCCGCACCCTGCCGTCGAGCCCCAGCTCCCCGACGAGCACCAGATCGGCGATCGCCCGCGGGTCGATGCGCTCCGCGGCGCCGAGGACCGCGCAGGCGACCGCCAGATCGAAGCCCGATCCGCTCTTGGGGACGGAGGCGGGACTGAGCCCCACCGTGAGCTTCTTCTGCGGCCACTCCGCGTCCGAGTTGACCACGGCCGCCCTGACCCTGTCGCGGCTCTCCACCAGGCTCTTGTCGGGCAGTCCGACCAGGGCGAAGGCCGCCACCCCGGGCTCCAGATCGGCCTGGACCTCGACCACGACGCCTTCGACGCCGACCAGCGCCACCGAGCACGTACGAGCGAATCCCATCAGGCCACCCCCCGCGCGTGCTCGACGCGGGGCGCGCCACGCCGGGGCAGCACCACGCCGACCAGGTCGATCCGCACCCCGCCCGGCGGGGGTGGTCCGTCGTGCCGCTCGAGCCAGCAGGCCGCCAGCCGTCTGAGCCGGGCCGCCTTGGCGGGCGTGATCGCAGCCATCGGGTGCTCGAACGGCCCCCGTCCCTCGGCCCCGCCCCTGCGGGTCTTGACCTCGCAGACGACCACCATGTCGCCGTCCCGGGCGACGATGTCGATCTCGCCGGCCCGTCCGCACCGCCAGTTCCGTGCCAGCACGGTCAATCCGGCATCGGCCAGGCGCCGGGCCGCCAGCTCCTCGCCGTACTGTCCGAGTGCCCCCGTCGCGTTCATCTCGGCACCACCTCCGGCACCGACTCTGACGCGTCACACCCCAGCTTGTGGATCTTGGTGGACAAGCCGTCCGTTGTGGATAACTCAGCCACCCGGCAGGGGGAACCACCCCTGCCACTCGGTCGCCCTGGCCCACAGGCACCGCCACAATCACCGCCAGAGCCCCCAATGCCGGCCCGGCCGCGGACCCGGATCAGCCTCCCGGAAGCTCCAGGTCGCTCTTGTTCAGCTCCTCGATGTTCACGTCCTTGAAAGTGAGCACGCGGACCTGCTTGACGAACCTGGCCGGCCGGTACATGTCCCAGACCCAGGCATCTGCCATCGAGACCTCGAAGAAGACCTCGCCCTGCACCGAGTGCACCTGCATCTCGTAATCGTTGGTGAGATAGAAACGACGCTCGGTCTCGATCACGTATTTGAACAGACCGACGACGTCGCGGTACTCCCGGTAGAGCTTCAGCTCCATCTCGGTCTCGTACTTTTCGAGGTCCTCGGCGCTCATGGCATGTTCCCCTTCAGCCGTGCGTCCCCCTATTGTGCGCCAGCCCCGCGCGTCCCTAGACGATTTCTGGGGCCAAGACCACCGGCGCACTCGGAGGACCCTCGTCGAGCAGCGTGCGCAGCAGCTCGGCGAGTCTGGTCGGATACACCGTCTCACGCGCCGCAGACAGTTCGGCGGAGGTCCACCACCTCAGCCCCGCGACGCTGCGCTGCTCCAGCCGCGTCAGGCCGTCGAGGCTGGTCGCGGTCTGCCCGGTGCGTGCCAGGTAGTACCACTCGTCCTGGTCCCAGCGCCGTCCGTCGAACGGGAACGAGCACACCCGCTGCCAGATCACCGGCCCCAGTTCGACGTCTGTGATCCCGGTCTCCTCGGCGAGTTCACGCAGTGCGGCCTGCTCACGGCTCTCGCCGCCCTCGATACCGCCGCCGGGCGTGAACCACCAGCTGTCCGCCGGATCGTCCGGCTCGAAGCCGTGCAACAGCAGGATGCGGTCCTGCGGGTCGAGCAGGATGACCCGTGCGACCTTCCGCAGCTGCTGCTCAGGCATCCGCCGTCACCCTGGTCCGTGCGCCGCCGGGTGTCTTCCGGCGGCCGAAGGCCCGCGCGACCGGCCCGTACGCCGCGCCCGCCAGGATCAGCACCGCACCCAGCGCCACCGACCCCACCACCAGCTTCACCGGCCCCGGCCGGGACACCCCGCCCGGCAGCGCGGCGAAGCTCTGCGGGCGCTCCACCAGCGCGCCCAGCGGCCATGCCACGGCGTCCAGCCGGGCGGTCACGGCCTCGCGAGGCACCGAGCCGTGCCCGGGGTCCTCGAGGTGCACACGGGAGTCCAGGGAGCCCATGCGGTCGTCACCGAGCAGGAAGAGCTGCCCCTGGGGCACTGTGGCGGTGAAGCCGGTCAGCGAGGCCCGTTCCTTGTTGCGCAGATAAGGTTCTTCGATCGCCTTGCCGTTGATGGTCATCCGGCCGTCGGCGTCACAGCACGCGATCTTGTCACCGCTCACCCCGACCACGCGCTTCACCATCGGCATGTCGCCCCACACCTCGTCGGTGAAGACGACGACATCGCCGCGCCGGACCTCGGAGCCCTCGATCCGCTGCGCCAGCACCCGGTCGCCGGCCTCGACCGTGGGGGACATGGATTCAGTCGGCACCGTGTACGGCCGGTACTGCACCGCTCCCCAGACGAACCCACCGAGGAAGAGCACACAGCCGACGGCCACGGCCAGCCCCGACAGCACCCTGCCGAGCCGACCGCGGCCGCCTTCTGTACGTCCTGTTCCGCTCATCCCAGCGCTCCCCACCTCGGAGATCGACGATCGCTGATCCGAGCGGCACCCTACCCGCCGGTCTGCTCCCGGGTCAGCATCCTTCGGCGCACCAGCACGATGGGCAACGCACCCGCCACACCCAGTGCGCCCGGCGCGACGGCGGCCGCGGCGCTCAGTCCGGGCTGGTCGAAGGTGGCGGGCACCGGAAGCGTGGACCAGCGGCTGAACGGCCAGGCCACCACGACGGCCCGTCCGACGACCTCGTCGTTCTTGACCGTGCCGTTGCCGGGGAGCTCCTGGTGGTAGCGGGAGTCCAGCGAGTTCTGCCGGTTGTCACCCATGACCCAGATGCTGCCCTCGGGCACCTTGACCGGCCCGAACGGCTTGTCGTCGCACGGCGTGCTGCCGGGGTGGATGTACGACGTCTCGTCCAGCGGCTTGCCGTTGACGTGGACCTTGCCGCCCTTCTTGCACTCGACGGTGTCCCCGCCCACCCCGATGACCCGCTTGATCAGGTCCTTCTCCTCGGCGGACGGCATCAGTCCGATGAAGCTGAGGAACTTCTGCATCGCGTTGGGCTCGGGGGCCTGGGCGTCGTCCAGCCAGCCGCCCGGGTCGTGGAAGACGACGACCTCGCCGCGCTCGGGCTCCGAGCCGAACCACGGCGTCAGCTTGTCGACCAGCACCCGGTCGCCACGCTGCAGCGTGTTCATCATCGAGTCGGAGGGGATCGAGAACGCCTGCACCAGGAATGTCTTGATCAGCAGCGCGAGGAGCAGCGCGATACCGATCAGCAGGGGCAGTTCCTTCCAGAACGACCGGTGCGTCCTCACTGGGTCACCGTCACCCTCCGGGGAACCACCGCCAGAGCCATCGCCGTCGGGGGAAGGCTCCGCCAACCGCTCCGGCCGCTCCTCGTGCTCGTCGTGTCCGGATCGTGCGTCGACCGCCAAATCCCCCACATCCACTCCTCACTCCGTGCAACCGCCGGCGCCGGAGGCGGCGCAGGCCCACCACTCCCATAACGAGCGGGAGTTCCGCAGGGCTCGGGAGCAGGACCATTCCGTTCAGATCCTGAGAGGACACACTATGCGACGGTCCGTGTGCCGTGGCGGTCCCGGCACGCGCATCGGGCACAGAGGCGTACGTTCCCCGCTCCTCCAGCTTGCTCCAGTGGTCGAACGGCCATGCGATGACGACCGCACGCCCGACGACTTCCTCCTCCGAGACCGTGCCGCGGTACTGCTCGTCGAGGTGGAAGCGCGAGTCGGCCGAGTTCGAGCGGTGGTCGCCCATGACGAAGAGCCGCCCGGCCGGGACCTGCACGTCGAACTTGAGTTTGGAGGGGACGTTTCCGGGGTGCAGATACGGCTCGTTCAGCGGTACGCCGTTGACCGTGACCCTGCCGCCCTGGTCGCAGCAGACCACGCGGTCGCCCCCGACCGCGACCACGCGCTTGATCAGATCCTGCTCGTCGTCGGACGGCAGCAGACCGATGAAGGTCAGCACCTGCTTGACCTGCTTGACGACGACAGGGTCGTCCTTCTTGGGGGTCTGCTCCTCCTGCAGCCATCCGCCGGGGTCCTTGAAGACCACGACGTCACCTCGCTCCGGCTTCGAGCCGAACCACGGCGTCAGCTTGTCCACCAGCACCCGGTCGTCGATCTTGATCGTCTGTTCCATCGAGCCGGAGGGGATCACGAAGGCCTGGACCAGGAAGGTCTTGAGGACCAGCGCGATCAGCAGCGCCACGGTTATGAGCAGGGGTATCTCCTTGACGGCGGACCGCTGCCGCCGTCGCTTCACCTTCTTCGCCAGCCTGCGCCGCTCCGCGCGCCCCGGGAGGGGCCGGACGCCGTTGGTGGGGCGCGTGCCGGTGGGCAGCCGGGTGTCGGCCCGGTGGCTCGCGCGCCGTCCGCGGTTACCCATGCGCACCGTCCGGTTCCCGTACGCCGTCGAAGGCGTCGGTGGGCTCCAGCGCGGACCAGCGGCCGACCGGCCAGCCGATCCAGCCCGCCCGTCCGATCACCTTGTCGAGGGGGACCACGCCGCCGCCCGGCTCCCCCAAGTGGTCGCGGGAGTCCCGGGACTTGCTGCGGTGGTCGCCCATGACCCACAAGGTGCCTCGCGGTACGACGATGTCGAAGGGCACCCGGGACGGGGCGTCGCCGAAGTACACGTAGCGCTCTTCGACCGGCACGCCGTTCACTTCGACTCTTCCCCCCTCGTCGCAGCAGACCACGCGGTCGCCCCCGACGCCCACCACGCGCTTCACGAAGTCGGTCTCGACGGGCTCGGCCAGGCCCACGGCGGCGGCTGCCCCGTGCACCAGCCCGGTCACCGGATTCTCCTCGGGCGTCTCCCGGACGAATGATCCGGTGCCGTCGAAGACGACCACGTCCCCACGCCGTGGCTCAGAACCGAAACGGTACGCCAACTTGTTGACCAGCACCCGGTCACCGACCTCCAGGGTCGGCTCCATGGAGGTGCTCGGGATCAGGAAGGGCTGCACCACGAAATGGCTGAGCAGCAGGACAAAGACCGCGCAGACGCCACCGAGCAGGCCGGCCCGCCGCCAGGAGAACTGCCGGGAAATGCGCGCGGAGCGCGACCCCTCTTCCGGCCGTGACTCATCGGTCTCCGGTGCGGAAGAGCGGTCGCGCTCCGTGTGCTGTGCTTCGGTGTCCATCGGGGCCAGATGCTATCCGGCCGCCATAAGAACCGTATGAGGCCGCAGCTGCGCGCGGGTGTGAGCCGTAGCTCAGTTCTCGCGCTTCTCCTTGATCTTCGCGGCCTTGCCGCGCAGCTCACGCAGGTAGTACAGCTTCGCGCGACGGACGTCACCGCGGGTGACGAGCTCGATCTTCTCGAAGATCGGGCTGTGCACCGGGAAGGTGCGCTCGACGCCGACGGAGAAGGAGACCTTGCGGACCGTGAAGGTCTCGCTGACGCCGGAGCCCTGGCGGCGGATGACGACACCCTTGAACTGCTGGATACGGGAGCGGTTGCCCTCGATGACGCGAACGTGGACGTTCACGGTGTCACCGGGACGGAACGCGGGGACGTCGGTCCGCAGCGAGGCGGTGTTGACGGCGTCGAGCAAGTGCGACATGTTCGTCTGCTTTCTTCGCCGATGCCACAGGTCATCAGCGGTACGTAGAGATGAGATGGGGGCCGCGGCGTCGGAGCGGGCGTCGTGTCCCCCTGTGGCAGGGGCGCACGCCGGACGTACGGCAGCGGCCTATTCTTCCACGGCCTCGGGCCTGCGCCAAAATCGGCCGTCGGGCGAGGGCGCCCAGCCGAGGATGGAGAGGATCTCGCGGTCCTTCTTGTCGAACGCCGACGGGTCGCAGCGCTCGATGAGGTCGGGCCGGTTCCGGGCCGTACGGCGGAACGCCTCGTCCCGGCGCCACCGCGCGATCTTCCCGTGGTGCCCGCTGAGCAGGACGTCCGGGACGTCGCGGCCGCGCCACACGGGCGGCTTGGTGTAGACGGGCCCCTCCAGCAGGTTTGCCATGGCGCCGGGCGCAAAGGAGTCGTCGCGGTGCGACTCGGCGTTGCCGAGGACGCCCGGCAGCAGCCGCGCCACGGCCTCCGTGATGACCAGAACGGCCGCCTCGCCGCCGGCCAGGACGTAGTCCCCGATGGAGACCTCGTAGACCGGTATCCGGGTGGCGTACTCGTCCATCACGCGGCGGTCGATGCCCTCGTACCGGGCGGGGGTGAAGATCAGCCAGGGCCGCTCGGAGAGCTCGACGGCGAGTTCCTGGGTGAACGGACGGCCGCTGGGGGTCGGCACGACCAGCGCCGGCCCGTGCGCGCCCGTCTCGTACCCGTCCGCGAGCGCGTCGTCCAGCGCGTCACCCCAGGGCTCGGTCTTCATGACCATGCCGGGGCCGCCGCCGTACGGGGTGTCGTCGACGGTGCTGTGCCGGTCGTACGTCCAGTTCCGCAGGTCGTGCACATGGACGTCGAGCTGCCCGCGTGCCCGCGCCTTGCCGACGAGCGAGACGTTCAGCGGCTCCAGGTACTCGGGAAAGATCGTGACGACGTCGAGCCGCATCAGGACGCGTCCTCGTCACGGCTGGAATCGATCACGGCCCGGTCGTCGATGAGTCCCGGCGGCGGGTCGATGACAGCCTTCTGCTCCGCCAGGTCGATCTCGGTGACGATCTCCTCGACGAAGGGGATCATCACCTCGCTTCCGTCGGGCCGCTCCACGATGAACAGGTCCTGCGAGGGCAGATGCGAGATCTCCGTGATCCGCCCGACCTCGGTCCCGTCGGTGAGCACCACGTCCAGGTCCATCAGCTGGTGGTCGTAGTACTCGTCGGGCTCGTCCGGCAGCTCGTCCGGATCGACCTCGGCGATCAGCAGGGTGTTGCGCAGGGCCTCGGCGCCGTTGCGGTCCCGCACGCCTTCGAAGCGCAGCAGCAGCCTGCCGCTGTGCACCCGGCCGGACTCGATGGTCAGCGGTCCGGCGGAGGCCGGCTCGGTGGCCAGTACGGCCCCGGGTGCGAGCCTCAGTTCCGGCTCGTCGGTACGTACCTCGACGGTGACTTCGCCCTTGATGCCATGGGCACGGCCGATCCGCGCGACTACCAACTGCACGCTCAATGCTCCTGTCATACGACTCGGGCCGGGATGGGCCGCAGCCCACCCCGGCCCGTGCCGGTGATTCAACTTCTCAGTGGACCTGGTCCACGTCGACGAGGTCGACACGGATGCCACGACCGCCGATGGCGCCCACGACGGTGCGCAGGGCGCGCGCGGTGCGGCCGTTGCGGCCGATCACCTTACCGAGATCGTCGGGGTGCACCCGGACCTCCAGCACACGCCCACGGCGCAGAGTGCGCGAGGCCACGTGCACATCGTCCGGGTTGTCGACGATGCCCTTCACGAGGTGCTCGAGAGCCTCCTCGAGCATGCTCAGGCCTCGGTCGACTCGGCGGGAGCAGCCGACTCAGCAGCCTCGTCCGCCTTCTTCTCGGTCTTCTTCGCCTTCGGGGTGATGGCCTCACCCTTGGCGTCGTCGCCCTCGAGGGTCTTGGCGAAGGCCTCGAAGGAAGCGCGCTTGTCTTCCTTCGTCTCCGGCTGGAGCAGCGGCTTCTCCGGGGCCGGCAGGCCCTTGTGCTTCTGCCAGTCGCCGGTGAGCTTCAGGATCGCGAGAACCGGCTCGGTCGGCTGGGCGCCGACGGACAGCCAGTACTGCGCACGCTCCGAGTCGACCTCGATGCGCGACGGGTTGTACGTCGGGTGGTACAGACCGATCTCCTCGATGGCCCGGCCGTCACGGCGGGTACGGGAGTCGGCGACGACGATGCGGTAGTGAGGCGAACGGATCTTGCCCAGACGCTTCAGCTTGATCTTGACTGCCACGGGAGTGGGTTCTCCTGGTTTTGACGTGGTTGGGCACAACGAGATGCCGCGTGGGGTTGCGGACCCGATGGCCCGATGGACGCGTCAGCCGGAGGAGAGAGGGGTCCTGTGCGACTGTCGAGTACAGCTAGCCATTGTGCCACACGGATCCGGACCGGCCGACCCGTGCCCCAGGTCGGCGCGAGGCCCCCACTCCCGTGCGCGGCCGGGCGGCTCAGCTCGCCGCGGCCACCGCTTCAGGGATGCGGAACGGCTTCCCGCAGCCGCCGCAGACGATCGGCGCCTGGGCGAGGACCGACGGCACGACCCGGACGTTGCGGCCGCACTCGCAGACGGCTTTCACCCGGACGCCGCCGCCGGACGAACCGTGCCGCGCGGCCGGACCCCGGAAGGTCCGCTTGGTGTCGGAGGCCGTCGCGACCGTGTGCGCGGCGAGGGCGCGCTGCAGCCGCTCGATCGTCGGGCGATACCGCCGCTTCGCCTCGGGGTTGAGCGTGACCAGCGAGAAACCACTGCTCGGGTGCGGCTCCTCCGGGTGGTCCAGGCCCATCTCCTCGGCGATCGCCAGGAACCGGCGGTTGTGGTAGCGGCCGGCGCGCGAGGTGTCACGGACCCCTCGGGCGGCGGCGATGCCGTGGACTGCCTCATGGAGCAGTCGCTCGAAGGAGAGCTCGTGGCCGCAGGCGGACGAGGACTCTCCGATCAGGGACTCTGGCGCGGCAAGGTCAGGCAGCTCGGGGTGGTGCCGCTGAATGTCGGCCCACGCCTGTGCCAGCTCTGCGGCGAGAACAGGTGGTGTCGTGCTCACGTCGTGATAACGAGCCGGGCGGCTCGCGGGTTCCATTCCGGGGCATCCCAAATATTTTGCACGTACCCGTCAGTTGGCATTGATGCGTCCTGACGAGGGCGGGTGCGCTGATCTGCGGAGAAGCCTCACAGCTCACACCAAGCCGGTACGTAGCGACCCGTCTACGCAGTAATGCCGAAGATGCACGCCCCCGGCGCGTACCCCGGGACCGCGCTCCGGGGCGCGGATGGCCCGAGGGGGCTCGTGGGTCCTCGGAGGCGCCCGCCCGGCCGCGACCGCCGTCAGTAGGCCCGCGCGACGATCGCGAGCGTACCCGGGGCGTCGTCGGCGTCCGGCACCGACCCGTCCGCCGCGACCAGACACCGCACCGACACGGCCTGATCGGCGAGCACCGCCTCGCCCTCCGGACCGAGTGCCGCCCAGGGGATACGCGCCCAGCCGCCCGCGACCGCGGCCTCGGCGGCCGCCTCGATCGTCGTCACATCGCTCGTACGGGCCTCTCGGCGTTCACGCGACTGGCGCAGCAGCAGCGCCTGGTCCTCCTCCAGCACCGTGGGCAGCAGACCGGCGAGCGACTCGATCGCGACGGGTTCCTTGCCTCCGGGGATGCGGCGGGCCAGCATCGCCGTGCCGCCCTCAAGATCGCGCGGGCCGACCTCGATGCGTACCGGCACGCCCTTGAGCTCCCAGTCGACGGCCCGGCGGCCGAAGGGGGTGTCGGTGCGGTCGTCGACCTGGACGCGGACGCCGGCGGCCCTGAGCCGGTCGCCGATCTCGCGGACCTTGGCCAGCACCGCCTCGTCGCCCTTGATGGCGAGGACGACGGCCTGCACGGGCGCCAGGCGCGGCGGGACGCGCAGGCCGTTGTCGTCGCCGTGCGACATGATCAGACCGCCGACCATCCGGGTGGAGGAGCCCCAGGAGGTCTGCCAGGCCAGCTCCTGCTTGCCGTCCTTCGACAGATAGGTGGTGTTGAAGGCCTTGGAGAAGTTGGTGCCGAGCTCATGGCTCGTGCCCATCTGGAGGGCCTTGCCGTCACCCATCATGCCTTCGAGCGTGAGGGTGTTGACGGCGCCCGCGAAGCGCTCCCTGGGCGTCTTGCGGCCCAGCACCACATCGATACCGAGGACGTTCACCATGAAGTCGGCGTAGACGTTCCGGTGGATGTGGGCGGCGTAGTCCCGGGCGTCCTCATAGGTGGCATGGGCGGTGTGGCCCTCCTGCCAGAGGAATTCGGTCGTGCGCAGGAAGACCCGGGGACGCATCTCCCAGCGGACCACGTTCGCCCACTGGTTGATCAGCAGCGGCAGATCGCGGTAGCTCTGGATCCACTTGGAGAAGTAGTCGTTGACGATCGTCTCGGAGGTGGGACGGACGACGACCGGCTCCTCCAGCTCCTTGCCCCCGCCGTGCGTGACGACCGCGAGCTCCGGGGCGAAGCCCTCGACGTGCTCGGCCTCCCTCGTCAGGTACGACTGCGGGATGAAGAGGGGGAAGTACGCGTTGGACGCCCCGGCTTCCTTGATGCGGGCGTCCATCTCCTGCTGCATCCGTTCCCAGAGCCCGTACCCGTAGGGGCGGATCACCATCGTGCCGCGCACCGGGCCGTTGTCGGCGAGCTCGGCCTTGTTGATCAGGTCCTGGTACCAGCGAGGGAAGTCCTCCGCCCGCGGCGTGAGAACGGGTGCCTTTGCCATGGCGGGAATCGTAAGGGGGCCGCACTCTGGATGGGGAATCGATCGGGGCGCGAGGGCGCACGGCCGGGGCACGCGAGGCATTGCGGCGCGACCTCTGGACGTACGGACGGATGCGGAGTTCCCTGGCATACGGGGGGAGCACGAGCGCACGTACACGGGGGGCTGTCAATCAGGGCACAGCTGACCTCTCGGCGGATTGGGGCGCTTTTCGATGACACCTACGCTCGTCCGGCACCACTCCCGTACGGCCTCCGCTCCCCCGGCGGATCCCGCCGCACGCGCCCGCGACTGGGTCGAGATCCAGGAGCGGATGCTGGTGCCCCTCTACGAGGCGGTGTACGAGCACCTGGAGGTCGGCAAGGGCTCCCGGCTGCTGGGGCTCGGCTGCGGCTCCGGTCTTGCCCTGCTGATGGCCGCGGCGCGCGGGGCGAGCGTCACCGGCGTCGACACGGACCGGTCCAGGATCGCACTGGCCCGCGAGCGGCTGCTCGCGCCGGAGCCCGACCTGGCTGCCTCGTCCGCCGCGGCGGGGGCGCGACTGGTGGAGGGCGGTCCCGAAGCGGCGGCAGATCCCGCGCTCCCCCGGTTCAGCGTGATCACGATTTTTCAGCCGATCGGGTGTACGGCGGGCGACTCCGAAGGACTCGTCCCCGCGTTGGAGGCGGCGGTTCCGCTGGCCGAGCGCGGCAGCCCGGTCGTCCTGGCGGGCTGGGGCCCGCCGGAACGGTGCGCCACGTCGGCGGTGCTGCGGGTCGCGAGCCGGCTCACCGAGCGGCTGCGCGCGGGCGGCGGCTGGCGCCCGGCACGGCGGGACGACCTGGAGGACGTGGCGACCAGGGCGGGTCTCAAGCCGGACGGCTCCGGGCGGGTGGCGTGCCCCTTCGGCTACGCGGACCTGGGGAGCGCGGTGCGCGGGCTGCTGTCGACCGGGCTGTTCGACGCTGCGGTGCGGGCGACGGACCAGGCGCAGGTCGAGAAGGAGGTCACGGAGGCGCTGCACGCGCATGTACGGGCCGACGGGACGGTGTGGATGCCGAACGTCTTCCGCTACTTGATCGCCCGCACGCGGTAGGGGCGACCTCTGTGTCGCGGGGCCAGAAGCATCGCAGGGCCCGAACCGAGGGCAGGCTCCCGGACCCCGTACGGCCTCCGGCCATGTCCTCGATCTCCCCCGGAGCTTCGCCTGGAGGACCACCCCCAGACGGGCTCCGGCGGAGCCCGGGGCACGGGGTCCGGGGGCAGCGCCCGGCCCGGCGGGTACGGGCTACTCCGACTCGTCCTTGGTGAGGCGTGGGATGCCCGCCGCGCGGTATGCCGCGGACTCCTCCAGGGTCTCGTTGGCGAGCAGGGCCTCCGCGAGAGCGTCCAGCCGGTCGCGGTTGTCGCGCAGTTGGCGGCAGGCGCTCTCGTAGCACTCGTCGGCGATCCGGCGCATCTCGTGGTCGACGGCGTCCAATGTCGCCGAGGCGGCCATGAGTCCGTACGGCTCCTGCGCGTCGCCGGGGATGGCGGTGAGCCGGCCCACGCGCTCGCTCATGCCCCAGCGGCCGACCATGCCCCGGACGAGGTGGGTGACCTGCTCCAGGTCGCTCTCCGAGCCGGTCGTGACGACCCCGAAGACGACGTGCTCGGCCGCCATGCCGCCGAGCGCGCCGATGATGCGGCCGCGCAGATACTCCTCGGTGTACGCGTATCTGTCGGCGTCCGGGGTGGAGAGGGTGACGCCCAGCGCACGGCCGCGCGGCACGATCGTGACCTTGCGGACGGGGTCGGCACCCGGCTGGAGCATGCCGAGCAGTGCATGGCCGCTCTCGTGGTACGCCGTCCTGCGCCGCTCCTCCTCGGGCATCACCAGCGGCCGCTCCGCACCGAGCTGCACCTTCTCCAGGGCGTCGGAGAGATCGCTCTGGGTGACCTCGCTCTGGCGGCGCTTCACCGCGAGCAGCGCGGCCTCGTTGGCGAGGTTGGCGAGTTCGGCGCCGGTCATTCCCGGTGTCGTACGGGCCACCTGGGCGAGGTCGACGGTCTTGGCCAGCGGGATCTCCCGGGTGTGGATCTCCAGGATGGCCTGGCGGCCTCCCCGGTCCGGCGGGCTGACCTGCACGATGCGGTCGAAGCGCCCCGGCCGGGTGAGCGCGGGGTCGAGGACGTCGGCTCGGTTGGTGGCGGCGAGCACCACGACGCCCTCGGAGCCGGTGAAGCCGTCCATCTCGGTCAGGATCTGGTTGAGGGTCTGCTCGCGCTCGTCGTGACCGCCGAGGCTCGCGCCGGCGCCGCGCACCCTGCCGATGGTGTCGATCTCGTCGATGAAGACGATGGCCGGGGCGACCTTGCGGGCCTCGGCGAAGAGTTCCCGTACCCGCGAGGCGCCCACGCCCACGATCATCTCGATGAACTCGGAGGCGGACGCGGAGAAGAACGCCACTCCCGCCTCGCCCGCCACGGCCCGCGCGAGCAGGGTCTTTCCGGTGCCGGGCGGGCCCGCGAGGAGGACACCGCCGGGCATCCGGGCGCCCATGCTCCGGTATGCCTCCGGGTTCTTGAGGAAGTCGACGACATCGCTGAGCTCGCCCTCGACCTCGTCGATACCGGCCACGTCGTCGAAGGTGGTGCGCCTGCCGACCGTCACCTCGACGGGTTTCGGCGGCGGCTTACGACCGAGCGGCCCACCGCCCATGCCCCCACCCATCCGCCGCGCGAGGAACACCCAGAGGAGCACGAGCAGCAGGAGCGGTGCGAGCGAGATCAGCAGGTTGACGAGAAAGCCGCGCTCGGCGACGACCGGTTCGGCCGTCACGGTGACACCCTTCTGGGTGAGCTGCTGCCACAGGTTGTCGTCGGCGAAGGCGGGCCGCTGGGTGGTGAACTTGGTGTAGTCGCCGCCGCCCGGAAGCGCCTGTTCGCTCTTCAGCTCGCCCTGGATCGCGTCGCCCTTGGCGTAGATCTTGGTGACGTTCCCCGCCGTGACCTGCTTGCTGAACTCGGTGTACGAGATCGTCGGCTCATCGCTCTCCCCGAAGTACGACAGCGCCAGAAAGGCGATGAGAAAGACGAGCAGCGCGGCGAGGACCAGCCCCACCCAGCCGCCGGGCATCTTCCTCTTCGGCGGTGGGGGCGGCGGCGCACCCTCGGAGCGCCAGGGCTGGTCGGTGCGGTCGCGCGGGGGTACGGAATTGGCCACGCTTGCCCTCCTGCCCTCCTGCTCCGGTGGTCTCGGGCCGGACTCTGCTGCCCATGACCGCACAGATCCCGGCTCCCCGCCACCCGGGGCGTCACATGGCGGAGGGCCCCGCGGTCCGGTGACCGCGGGGCCCTCTTCACGTGCTGTTCAGGCGCGTCAGCCCATGAACTTCTTGAACTCCTCCGGGAGCTCGAAGCCCTTGCCGCCGTCCGCTGCCGGAAGGCCGAACGCGCCACCCTGGGCGGCCTGTTCACGGCGGGCCGCGGCCGCCTGCTCCTCGGCCTTGCGCTTCATCGGGTTACCGCTCTTGCGCTTGCCCTTGGCCTGCTTCTGCTGCTTCTTCTGGCGTCCGGGGCCACCGCCCATGCCCGGGATCCCCGGCATTCCCGGCATTCCGCCGCCCTGCGCCATGCGCGACATCATCTTGCGTGCCTCGAAGAACCGCTCGACCAGGCTCTTCACGGCGCTGACGTCGACACCGGAGCCCTTGGCGATACGGGCGCGGCGCGAGCCGTTGATGATCGTCGGCTCCTGGCGCTCGGCCGGGGTCATCGACTTGATGATCGCGGCCGTGCGGTCGACGTCACGCTCGTCGATGTTGTTGATCTGGTCCTTGATCTGACCCATGCCGGGCAGCATGCCGAGCAGCTTGGAGATGGAGCCCATCTTCCTGACCTGCTCCATCTGCGCCAGGAAGTCGTCGAGCGTGAAGTCCTTGCCCTTGCTGCTCGCCAGCTTGGAGGCCATCTTGGCGGCCTCTTCCTGGCTGAAGGTCTGCTCGGCCTTCTCGATGAGCGAGAGCATGTCGCCCATGCCGAGGATGCGGGACGCCATGCGGTCCGGGTGGAACGCGTCGAAGTCGTCCAGCTTCTCGCCGTTGGAGGCGAACATGATCTGCTTGCCGGTGACGTGCGCGATGGAGAGCGCGGCACCACCGCGGGCGTCGCCGTCCAGCTTGGACAGCACCACACCGTCGAAGCCGACGCCGTCGCGGAAGGCCTCCGCCGTGTTGACGGCGTCCTGACCGATCATCGCGTCGACGACGAAGAGGACCTCGTCGGGGCTGACCGCGTCACGGATGTCCGCGGCCTGCTGCATCATCTCCTGGTCGATGCCGAGGCGGCCGGCGGTGTCGACGATGACGATGTCGTGGACCTTCGTCTTCGCGTACTCGATCGACTCCTTGGCGACCTGGACGGGGTCGCCCACGCCGTTGCCCGGCTGCGGGCCGAAGAAGGCGACGCCCGCGCGCTCGGCGACCACGCCGAGCTGGGTGACGGCGTTGGGGCGCTGGAGGTCACAGGCGACGAGCAGCGGGGAGTGGCCCTGGCCCTTGAGCCAGAGACCGAGCTTTCCGGCCAGGGTCGTCTTACCGGCACCCTGCAGACCCGCGAGCATGATCACGGTCGGCGGCTGCTTGGAGAAGCGCAGCCGGCGGGTCTCGCCGCCGAGGATGCCGATGAGCTCCTCGTTGACGATCTTGATGACCTGCTGGGCCGGGTTCAGCGCCTGGGACACCTCGGAGCCCAGCGCGCGCTCCTTGACCTGCTTGATGAAGGCACGCACGACGGGCAGCGCCACGTCCGCCTCGAGCAGCGCGATACGGATCTCGCGCGCCGTGGCGTCGATGTCCGCCTCGGACAGGCGGCCCTTGCCCCGGAGGTTCTTGAATGTCGCTGCAAGGCGGTCGGAGAGGGTGTCGAACACGGCGGTCGCGGATCCTCAGGTCTCGGGGGCGGGCGGACAGATGTCTCCCAAGGGTATCCGCACGTGTGGGATGGGGTCTGCCCCCTGTCCACCCGCCCGCTCGGGGCCCGTCACCCGCGCAGGGTCGCTTCGAGCGTGCGGGCCACGTCAGCGGCCTCCCCGGACGGCAGTGGAGCCCCTTCGGGGCCTGTGACGTAGAACGCATCCACGGCATTGGCACCGAGCGTGGACACATGTGCGCTGCGTACCCGGACCGCCGCGGATTCGAGGGCGTGACCGATGCGGTGCAGCAGCCCGGGAGCGTCCTGGGCGCGGACCTCGATCACGGTGGCGAGCCGGGAGGCGGCCGGGGCGACGGTGACCCGGGGCGGCGGTGCCTGGGCGCCTCTCCGGCGCGGATAGGCGGCTTCGCGCTCGGCCAGTCTGGCCGGGATGTCCAGCGAGCCGTCGAGGGCGCGCACGAGATCGACGCGGAGCCGGGCGGCCTGCGGCAGCGAGCCGTACGCGGCCGCGACCCGCCAGTTCAGTACGAGTACGGCCCCGGGCCCCACCTCGCCGGGCAGCTCGATGGCGCGCAGGTCGGCCGCGCGGACGGTGAGCCGGTGCAGGGCGAGGACGCCGGCGACGGCGGGCAGCACGCCCGGCTGGTCGGGCACGGCGATGAGCAGCTCCACGCCGACCGGTTCCGGTTCGCCCTCCGGCTGCGGGGTCTCGGCCTGCGCGTGCAGGGCGAGCACGGGTCCCCCCGTGCGCAGCGCCTCGATGGCGAGCCGCTCCTGCTCGGCGCTCGGGGCCGCGGGCTCCGGTTCGGCGGGGGCCTCGCCCGCGAGCACGCCGGCGACGCGTTTCACCAGGTCGGCGACGAGCGAACCGCGCCAGGACGACCACGCGGCGGGCCCAGTGGCGAGCGCGTCGGCCTCGGTGAGGGCGTGCAGCAGCTCCAGAGTGCTCAGCGATCCGACGACCGAGGCGACCGATCGCACGGTCGCGGGGTCGTCGAGATCGCGCCGGGTCGCGGTCTCGATAAGCAGCAGGTGATGGCGTACGAGGGTGGCGATGACGCCCACATCGTGTTTGTCGAAGCCGATCCGGGTGGCGACGTCGCGGGCGATGATCTCCCCGGCGACCGAGTGGTCGCCCGGCCAGCCCTTGCCGATGTCGTGGAGCAGGGCCGCGACGAGCAGCAGGTCGGGGCGGCCGACGCGGCGGGTGAGGGCGGAGGCACGGACGGCGGCCTCGACGAGGTGGCGGTCGACGGTCCAGGTGTGCACGGGGTTGCGCTGCGGACGGCACCGCACGCGCTCCCAGTCCGGCAGCAGCCGGGTGATCAGACCCTCGGCCTCCAGGGCCTCCCATACGGCGACGGTGGACTCGCCTGCGCCGAGGAGGGTGACGAGCTCCTCCCGCGCGTCGGCGGGCCAGGGCACGGGCATCGGCTTGGCGGCCGCGGCGAGGTGGCGTACGGCGTGCAGGGAGACCGGCAGGCCGGACTGGGCCGCGGCGGCAGCCGCGCGCAGGGGCAGCACCGGGTCGCGCTCCGGCCTGGCGGTGCGGGCGAGGACGACCTCGCCGTCCATCTCGACGACGCCCTCGGCGAGCGGGGTGCGCTCGGGCTCCGGACGCCGTCCGGCGCCGAGCATGGTGCGCAGGCGCGGCCGTACGGACCGGGCCTTGAGTACCCGGTTCACCTCGCGCCAGGTGACGTCGGAGGCGTACGAGACGGTCCGCGCGGCCTCGTACACCTGCCGCAGCAGTGCGTCGGCGTCCAGCAGGCCGAGTTCGCCGGCGACCTGTTCCTGTTCCTGGAGAGCGAGCCGGTCGGTGGCCCGGCCCGTCGTGAGGTGCAGCGCGTCGCGGGTGTCGAGGAGCACCCGGCGCGCCTCCGTGAGCCCTTCGCGGGGGGCGTCGGCGAGCCAGGACGCGGCGACGGCGCGCAGGGCGGTGGCGTCACGCAGCCCGCCGCGGGCCTCCTTGAGGTCCGGCTCCAGCAGGAACTGCAGCTCACCCTGCCGTTCGGCCCGCTCACGACAGAGCTCGTCGAGTTCCGGGAGGCGTTTGGGCGCCTGGTTGCGCCAGTCGGCGAGGACGGCGGTACGCAGTCCGGCGACCAGCCCGAGGTCGCCGGCGACGGCGCGGGCGTCGAGCAGCCCGAGCTGCACCTTGAGGTCCTCACCTGCGGTTCCGCGGGCCTCGGCGGGGGTGCGGACGGAGTGGTCGAGAGCGAGGCCGAGGTCCCAGACCGGGTACCAGATCCGGTCGGCCAGGGACGCGATCGCTCCGGCGTCGGCGCTGCCGTCGTGGAGCAGGAGCAGATCGAGATCGCTGCGCGGGGAGAGTTCCCCGCGTCCGAATCCGCCGACGGCGACGAGTGCGGCGCCGCGCACGCCGGTGCTCTCCGCCGCGGCGGAGAACAGCGCCGAGAGCCAGTCGTCGGTCAGCCGGGCCAGGGCGGCACGGCGCGGCGGCCCGGACTGCGCCTTCTCCTGGAGGAGGCGCAGCCGGGCCGCCGCATAGCCGCTGGGTCCCGAGTCTTCGGTTTCCGTGGTCACATCGAGGCTCGTCACCCAGCAACTCCTGTCTACAGCGCGTCCGGGCCGCGTTCGCCGGTCCGTACCCGGACCGCGGTCTCGACCGGCACGCTCCACACCTTGCCGTCTCCGATCTTGCCGGTCCTGGCGGCCTTCACCACCACGTCGATGAGCTGTTCGGCGTCATCGTCCTCGACCAGGACCTCGATACGGATCTTGGGGACGAGGTCGACGGTGTACTCGGCGCCGCGGTAGACCTCGGTGTGGCCGCGCTGCCGTCCGTAGCCGCTGGCCTCGGTGACCGTGAGCCCCTGGATCCCGAAGGCCTGCAAGGCCTCCTTGATCTCGTCCAGGCGGTGCGGCTTGACGACTGCGGTGATGAGCTTCATGCGTCCACCTTCTTGGTCTTCGGTGCTGCTGCCACGGTGTCGACGGGGGCGGGGGCTGCCTTGCGGGATCCGGCCCCGCCGCCCGCTCCGCTGAAGTCGTACGCGGTCTCGGCGTGCTCGACCTGGTCGATGCCGGAGATCTCGTCGTCCTCGGTGACCCGCATACCGATCGTCTTGTCGAGGACGAAGGCGAGGATCGCGGAGACGATCAGAGAGTAGGCGAGGACCGCGAAGACACCGACGGCCTGCTTGCCGAGCTGGTCGAATCCGCCACCGTAGAAGAGGCCCTTGGCGTCGGACTGGACGCCGCCGGTGGCGAAGAAGCCGACCAGGAGCGAGCCGACGACACCGCCGACGAGGTGGACGCCGACCACGTCGAGCGAGTCGTCGTAGCCGAACTTGTACTTGAGGCCGACGGCCATGGCGCACAGCAGACCGGCAATGGCGCCGATGCCGATCGCGCCGAGCGGGGAGCAGGAGCCGCCGGACGGGGTGATGGCGACGAGGCCCGCGACCGCACCGGAGGCGGCGCCGAGGGTGGTGAAGGAGCCGTGGCGGATCTTCTCGTAGACGAGCCAGGCGAGCATCGCGGCGGCGGTGGCGACCTGGGTGTTGACGAACATGACCGCGCCGACGCCGTCGTCGTTGCCGAGCCAGGAGCCGGCGTTGAAGCCGAACCAGCCGAACCACAGCAGACCCGCGCCGAGCATCACCAGCGGCAGGCTGTGCGGACGCATCGGGTCCTTCTTGAAGCCGACGCGCTTGCCGATCACGAGGATCACGCCGAGCGCCGCGGCACCTGCGTTGATGTGGACGGCGGTACCGCCGGCGAAGTCGATGACGCCCAGCTCGAAGAGCCAGCCGCCCGCGCCCCAGACCCAGTGCGCGACCGGGAAGTAGACGACGGTGACCCACAGCGTGATGAACAGGACCCAGGCGGTGAACTTCACCCGGTCCGCCAGCGCGCCGCTGATCAGCGCGGGCGTGATGATCGCGAACATCAGCTGGAAGACGGCGAAGACGTACACCGGGATGGTGTAGCCGTCCCAGAGCTGGGTGATCCCGATGCCGCTGAGTCCGACGTAGTCGGAGGACCAGCCGATGAGGGAGCCGGAGTCGGTGCCGAAGGCGAGGCTGAAGCCGAACAGCACCCACAGGATCGTGACGATCCCGAGGCTGATGAAGCTCATCATCAGCATGTTGAGGGTGCTCTTGACGCGGACCATGCCTCCGTAGAAGAAGGCCAGGCCCGGTGTCATGAGCATCACCAGCGCGGAGCAGATGAGCATGAACCCGGTGTTGGCGGCAGACAGCGTGGGTGCGTCTGCGGCAAGCGTGATGCCTGGGGGCATCGGCGTCTCCTCGTCGTCGTACGGCCTGTGCGGGGCGGGAGCCTGGGCGGCTGGGCAACCGGTTCGGCTGATCCGGTGCGGCTGCCTCTTGGAGTCGGCCGGTTATGCGCCATGAGGTTGGCGCGCCGCGGTTTCCGCCGATGCCGCACGATGTTTCGCCGCAGTGACGAAGAGGTCGGGCGTGTTACGCGCCGATGAACTGGAGGGTCACGGGAACATCACGCGCGTACCCTCTGCGGACAGCGCGGGCGAGTACGCCGGCCGGTCGCGACGGTCACCCGACTGACCTGGCGTGGGGGGCCGAGTCGGGCTGTTCGGGGTGACCGTCGCGCCGGGGTCCCGGGGGACGGCCGGATCAGACCGCTTCGGCGGTCTCCGGCAGCTGCGCGGTGAGCAGATCGGTGAGATGGGCGACCTCGGCGACGTCGCCGAAGTCCCTGGCCGCCGTGTCGACGGTCTTGCGCAGCCGGGTGTTGACCCGCTCGGAGCGGACCCGCTTGGCGATGTGCAGCGCCTGCTCGGCAAGGCGCGTGGACTGTTCGGGCTCCCTCTTCAGCAGATGCACCGTGGCCATGCCGATCAGGTTCAGTGCATACGAGCGCTGGTGCTCGTCGTCCTCGCCGAAGAGGTCGACGGCACGCTCCATGACGGGCTCGGCGAGCGAGGCGTACGTGGGGCTGCGGCCTGCGACATAGGCGAGGTCGCGGTACGAGTGGGCGTTCTCCCCGTTGAGCTCGGCCTCGGAGAAGAAGCGGATCCAGTCGGGCTCGGGCTCGTCGGCTTCGAGCGCGTCGGCGAAGGTGTCCTCGGCCATGCGGACGGCCCGCTTGGTCTTGCTGGGCTGGCCCATGTTCGCGTACGCGCGGGCCTCCATCGCATACAGCATCGACTGGGTGCGCGGGGTCGCGCAGTCGCGGCTGCCGTACTGCGCGAGGTGGATGAGCTCCAGGGCGTCGTCGGGCCGGCCGAGGTGGATCATCTGGCGGCTCATGGAGGAGAGGATGTACGAGCCGAGCGGCTTGTCCCCGGCCTCCTTGGCGGCGTGCAGCGCCAGGACGAAGTACTTCTGAGCGGTGGGCTGCAGGCCCACGTCGTAGCTCATCCAGCCGGCCAGCTCGGCCAGTTCGGCGGAGCACTTGTACAGCCGCTTGGCGGTGGCCTCGGGCTGTGACTCCTGAAGCAGGTCGGTCACTTCGTGGAGCTGTCCGACGACCGCTTTGCGGCGCAGTCCGCCGCCGCACTGGGCGTCCCACTGGCGGAACATCGCGGTGGTGGACTCCAGCAGGTCCAGCTCCGGCTTGGAGAGCCGGGAGGGGCGGCGGACGGCCGCGGCGGACTCCGGGGGGCCCGGGTCCGCGGGCGGGGCAGGCACCAGCCAGCGCTGCATCGGCTCGATGAGGGCGGGCCCGGCGGACAGCGCGAGCGAGGTCCCGAGGAAGCCGCGCCGGGCCAGCATCAGATCACTGCGCGAGAACTCGCTGAGCAGGGCGACGGTCTGCGGCCCCGCCCAGGGGAGATCGACTCCGGACACCGAGGGTGACTGGTGTGCCGTGCGCAGCCCGAGGTCCTCGATGGCGACGACGCTGCCGAAGCGCTCGGAGAACAGCTCGCTGAGGATGCGCGGGATCGGCTCGCGCGGCTGCTCGCCGTCGAGCCACCTGCGTACGCGCGAAGTGTCGGTGCTGATGTGGTGCGCGCCCATCTGGCGTGCCCTGCGGTTCACTTGCCGTGCGAGCTCGCCCTTCGACCAGCCGCTGCGCAGGAACCACGAGCCCAGCTGCTCGTTCGGGCGCTTGCCGGCGTTCGTACCGCCTGCGCCGCTGCCGTCCACTGGAACGCCCCCATCCACTGATGTTTCCGATGCGCGAACCCGTATCAGAATGCCGCGAGTTACGGCCCTGTGTCTGGATGTCGCGCCCATCGAACAAGAAACCGAGTTGCCTCAGGCATACCCACGGGCGCGAAGAATTCCCCGGGTTCGTGTACTGAAAGTAATCCTACGATCACTGGTGCTGCCATGGCGATTCCAGAAACGCCACCATTCGCCACCCCTGCGCATGAACCCGCCTCAGGCCAGGCGCGATTCACTTGACCTACGACGATCAGGAGTCGGGTGGAGCGTTGCGCGCCAGGGCGCGCGGACCCGGACGCACCACCCGGAACAACACTGTGCGCCGGCGAGGCGGAACGACGGCGACGGTGTGTCACCGGCAGACTCCAGGTCGTAACCACCGGCGAGCTTCACACGTTGGAGGGGGCATGGGCTTCACGATCGGCGGCAGCCGGGGGGTCCGGGAGATCCGGCCCGGCTCATGGCGTCGCGGCCGCGCGACAGAGTGCACAGCGGTGGCCGAGTACACAGGGCTGTGGGGCTGGGACGTCGTCCCGGGCGCGAGGGCGTCGGCCGGCCGGTGCTCCTGCGGTGACTCCTCGTGCACAGCTCCGGGGGCGCATCCGCTGGACTTCGCGTCCGAGGTGCCGGCGGGCGCCACGCTCGACGAGGTGACGAAGACGTGGGCGGAGGTGCCGGGAGCCTCGATCCTGCTGCCCGTGGGCCGCGGCTTCGAGATCCTGGACGTCGCCGAGCCGGCCGGACTGCGCGCCCTGGTCCGGCTGGAGCGGATGGGCCTCCCACTGGGCCCCGTGAGCGCGACGCCGACGGGCCGCGCCCAGTTCTTCGTGGCCCCCGGGGCAGCGTCCGAGCTCCCCGAGCTCCTGTACCGCATGGGCTGGGACGACGCGGACCTCGACCTGCACTGCCTGGGCCGCGGCGCGCACATCACGGCCCCGCCCTCCGACCACGCCGGCCTGGGCCCTGCCCGCTGGCTCCGCCCCCCGACCCTCGACACCGCGTGCGCCCCGCCCCAGGCCCGCCTTCTGCTGGGCACCCTGGCGTACATCTGCCACCGCTCGACAGCGGCGTGACCCTCCCACCCGTCCGCCCGTGAACGCGGGGGTGCGCGGCACCCCACGCCCCTCGACCGCGAGCCCTGCGGGCCGCGCAACGTCTCGGCCCCCGCCGCACCACGTGCGGCGGGGGCCGAGAGGTCAGGGGCCCGGGGGCAGAACCCCCAGGTCTCCCCGGTCGTTTCCCTAGGGCCTGTCCGTGGATCAGGCTGGAGCCCAGCAAGATCCACCCGGACAGGGCCTAGTCTCCGATCAGGGCGTCGACGAACGCTTCCGGTTCGAACGGCGCCAGGTCGTCCGGACCCTCGCCGAGGCCGACGAGCTTGACCGGAACGCCGAGTTCACGCTGGACGGCGACGACGATGCCGCCCTTGGCGGTGCCGTCGAGCTTGGTGAGGACGATGCCGGTGATGTCGACCACTTCGGCGAAGACGCGGGCCTGGACCAGGCCGTTCTGACCGGTCGTGGCGTCGAGGACGAGGAGGACCTCGTCCAGCGGGCCGTGCTTCTCGACGACGCGCTTGACCTTGCCGAGCTCGTCCATGAGGCCCGTCTTCGTGTGCAGCCGGCCCGCCGTGTCGATGAGGACGACGTCCGCGCCCTCCGCGATGCCCTCCTTGACCGCGTCGTACGCGACCGAGGCCGGGTCCCCGTTCTCCGGACCGCGGACCGTGCGCGCGCCGACCCGGTCGCCCCAGGTCTGCAGCTGATCCGTCGCGGCGGCGCGGAACGTGTCGGCCGCGCCGAGGACCACCGACTTGCCGTCGGCGACCAGCACCCGCGCCAGCTTGCCCGTCGTCGTGGTCTTGCCGGTGCCGTTGACGCCGACGACCATGACGATTCCCGGGGTGTCCAGATCGCTCTCCGTGTTCACGACCCGGTCGAAGTCGGTGCCGACGAGGTTCAGCAGCTCCTCGCGGAGCAGCCGCCGCAGCTCCTGCGGGGTACGCGTCCCCAGCACCTTCACGCGCTCACGCAGGTGCTCCACCAGCTCCTGCGTCGGAGCGACACCGACGTCCGCGGTGAGGAGCGTGTCCTCGATCTCCTCCCACGTCTCGTCGTCGAGATGCTCCCGCGACAACAGCGTGAGCAGACCCTTGCCCAGCGTGTTCTGCGAGCGGGCCAGCCGCGCGCGCAGCCGTACGAGACGGCCCGCGGTCGGCTCCGGGATCTCGATCGCGGGAGCCTCCGGCTCCGCGACGACCGGGTCCTCGACGGCGGCCGGGGTCTCGACGGCCTCCTCCGCCGTGGGGAGGTCGACCTCCTCGATGGTGCGGCGTGGTTCTTCCCGCGGTGTCTCCGCCTCCTCGCCGACATGCGGCTCGGCGGGCGGAGCTGTGATGGTCGGCGTACTGGACGGCGCCGAGGGCGGCAGCTGCTTCTTCTTGCGGCTGCTGACCACGAGCCCGCTGATCACGCCGACCGCGACCAGAGCGATGACTACGGCAAGGATGAGGAATTCCATAACGCAGACCAGTATGCGTGACCTCTGGTAGGACGGTTTCATTTCCCACAGCGAGGGCGCTTGTGCCCTGCGGGCCGGGCTGGTCCGTCGCCAGGCCCGCAGGGCGGCGAGAAGCCCTTCGGGGCGGAGTCACAACCCACCCGGTATCGGCGATTTTCTCGGGTGGCGTTCGGTGTGCGCAGCGCACCCGGGGTTGGATCAGCCCATGGCGTGGGCCGATCCAACCGCTGTCGATACGGGTGCTCACTTTTCAGGCTTTTCGTGTCAAACGTACGATGGCTGAGGTCCGGCCGCGCCACAAGCCCGGCCCCCACTACTCCCCCACCCTCGTACGGAGCCTTTTCTCCCCTGCTGCTCGGTCTGCTCCTCACCAAGGCCGACTGGTTCGCGGGCCCGCCGGCTTCGTCCTGGGTCGGCGTGAACGGCCTGGTCCGGGCGGCGACGATCGTCGCCGCGGCGGCGACGTATGCCGTGCTGCCGCAGTCGAAGGCCATGAAGCCCGCCACCGAGCCCGTGGAAGAGCACGAGCCCGCGACTGTTTCCATCTGACGCCACGTCAGCTAACGTCCCCCTCCGCTACCGGCACCCGGCGGAGGGGGACGTCTCGCATGGCCTTCACAGTCGTACGGTTCAACCTCGTCGACCCCGCGGCGACACCCGAGTCCCTGGCGGCCCGCTACCGGGCCGCCCTCGAGATGGCGGCGTACGCCGACGACCGCGGCGTCGACACGGTCCAGACCGAGGAGCACCACGGCGCCGCCAACAACTGGCTGCCGTCCCCCTTCGCCTTCGCGGGCGCGGTCTTCGGTGCGACCCGCCGGATCGCGGTCACCGTCTCCGCGGTCATCGGCCCGCTGCACGATCCGCTGCGGCTCGCCGAGGACATCGCCGTACTCGATCTGCTGAGCAAGGGACGGCTGGTCACGGTCGCGGGCATCGGCTACCGGCCCGAGGAGTACGCCGCGCACGGCGTCGACTGGAAGCGGCGCGGCGCGCTCCAGGACGAACTGCTGGACACCCTGCTCGCAGCGTGGACCGGCGAGGAGTTCGCCCATCAGGGGCGTACGGTCCGGGTCACCCCGCGTCCGTACACCCAGCCGCACCCGATGCTGCTGGTCGGAGGCTCCTCGAAACCGGCGGCCCGTCGCGCCGCCCGGCTCGGTCTGCCGTTCTTCCCGAGCGCGCACCTGCCCGAACTGGAGGCGTACTACCACCAGCTGCGCGAGGAGTACGGGACGGACGGCTTCTGCATGATGCCGGCGGCGAAGACACCCCTGCTGCACATCGCGGAGGACCCGGACCGGACATGGGCGCAGTACGGGGAGCACTTCCTGCACGAGGCGCGGACGTACGCCTCCTGGCAGTCCAGGGACATCCGTTCGGCCGTGAAATCGGCGGCGACGACCGTGGCGGAGCTCCGGGCGGAGGGCGTGTACCGGGTGGTGACACCGGACGAGTGCGTGTCCCTGGGCGCCGACAGTCTCGTACTGCATCCGCTGTGCGGCGGGATGCCGGTCGACGAGGGCTGGCGCAGCGTCCATCTCTTCTGCGAACAGGTACTGGCCCGGCTCCAGGACTGAGCCGGGGCAGTTCCGGGTGCGAGGAGAGGGGCAGCGGGGATTAGCCCATCTCCTCCAACGCCTTGCCCTTCGTCTCCGGCACCCACTTGAGGATGAACGGAATCGAGAGCACGGCGAAGCATGTGTAGATGACGTAGGCGCCCGACAGGTTCCAGTCCGAGAGGGACGGGAAGGTCACGGTGATCAGCCAGTTGGCGATCCACTGGGCCGAGGCGGCGACACCCAGCGCGGCGGCGCGGATCTTGCCGGGGAACATCTCGCCGAGCAGCACCCACACCACGACACCCCAGGACAGGGCGAAGAACAGCACGAAGAAGTTGGCGGCGAAGAGGGCGACCGTGCCCTGAAGGCTGGGCAGCGAGACCACGCCGCCGGTCTCGGTCTTGTACGAGAACGCCCAGGCGGCCAGGCCCAGCGAGATCGCCATGCCGGCGGAGCCGATGAGCGCGAGCGGCTTGCGGCCGATCCGGTCGACGAGGAGCATCGCGATCACCGTGCCGGCGATGTTCACGATGGACGTCTCGAAGGAGTAGAGGAACGAGCTCTCGGGGTTGATGCCGACCGACTGCCACAGCGAGGAGCTGTAGTAGAAGATCACGTTGATGCCGACCAGCTGCTGGAAGACGGAGAGGCCGATGCCGATCCAGACGATCGGCAGGAAGAGGAACTTGCCACCCAGCAGGTCCTTGAACGAGGGCTTCTGCTCGTGCCGCATGTTCTGCTCGATCTCGGCGACCCGGGTGTCCAGGTTGACCTGCTTGCCCTCGACGTCGCGGAGCACCTTGCGGGCCTGGTCGACTCGGCCGACGGAGATCAGATAGCGCGGCGACTCGGGGATGACGAAGGAGAGCAGTCCGTAGATCAGGGCCGGGACGACCATGACGCCGAGCATCCACTGCCAGGCCTCGAAGCCGCCGATCTTGCCGCGCTGGTCACCGCCCGCGAGGCTGAGGATGCCGAAGTTGACCAGCTGCGAGACGGCGATTCCGGTGACGATGGCGGCCTGCTGGAAGGAGGCGAGGCGGCCGCGGTACACGGGCGGGGAGACCTCGGCGATGTAGGCCGGGGCGATGACCGAGGCCATACCGATGGCGATGCCCCCGATGACACGCCACATGGCGAGGTCCCAGAGGGCGAACGGCATCGCGGAACCGAGCGCACTCGCGATGAACAGCACGGCGGCGATCTGCATGACGCGGATCCGGCCGATGCGGTCGGCGATCCGGCCGGCGGTCGCGGCGCCGATGGCGCAGCCGATCAGCGCGGCAGCGATGACCTGGGCCAGAGCCTCGGAACTGACCTCGAAGCGATCCCGGATCGCCACGACAGCTCCGTTGATCACCGCGCTGTCGTAGCCGAACAGGAAGCCGCCCATCGCGGCCGCGGCCGCGATGAAGATGACGTGGCTGAGGTGTTCCGGCCGGGCCTTACGGCCTTCCGGCGACACCTGCTCTGTGCTGGTCACGTGTACTCCTGGGGCCGCCCGGCAGCGGCGCCGGGCGTGGGGGGCGAGCCCTTCCAGTGGCGCACAACATACCGCCGCCCACCACTTGAAGGTAAAAGGAACGTTGCAGAGACTATGCCTTCAAGTTTCGAAGTCAAGATGCGGTGCTCGTGCGCGTGCAACGAAGGCGTCAGAGTATTGTGTACAACCTTTGAAGATCCAGGTGAGGGCTGAGCGGTGCGCTCCGGGCTCCGGGCTCCGGGCTCCGGGCTCCGGGCTCCGGGCTCCGGGTCAGCGAAGACGCTGGCTGATGACCTTGGACACACCATCACCCTGCATGGACACGCCGTACAGCGCGTCCGCGACCTCCATGGTCCGCTTCTGGTGCGTGATCACGATCAGCTGGGAGCTCTCCTGGAGCTCCTGCATGATCCGGATCAGCCGCTGGAGGTTCGTGTCGTCGAGCGCCGCCTCGACCTCGTCCATGACATAGAACGGGCTCGGCCGGGCCTTGAAGATCGAGACCAGCATCGCCACGGCGGTCAGCGAACGCTCGCCGCCGGACAGCAGCGAAAGGCGCTTGACCTTCTTGCCCGGCGGGCGGGCCTCGACGTCCACACCCGTGGTGAGCATGTTGTCGGGGTCGGTCAGAATGAGCCGGCCCTCGCCGCCTGGGAAGAGCCGCGAGAACACACCCTCGAACTCGCGTGCGGTGTCCCGGTACGCCTCCGTGAACACCTGCTCGACGCGCTCGTCGACCTCCTTGACGACCTGAAGGAGGTCGGCACGGGTCTTCTTCAGGTCTTCGAGCTGCTCGGAGAGGAACTTGTGCCGTTCCTCCAGCGCCGCGAACTCCTCGAGGGCGAGCGGATTCACCTTTCCGAGCTGCTGATACGCCCGTTCGGCGGATTTGAGCCGCTTCTCCTGCTCGGCGCGGACGAACGGCCGCGGCTGGTTGCGCGGATGCTCCGGGCCCTCCGGGAGCTCCTCGCCCTCGGCGGGCGGCGACGGCGGTACGAGCTGGTCCGGTCCGTACTCGGAGACCAGGCCCGCGGGCTCGACCCCCAGCTCCTCCAGGGCCTTCGTCTCCAACTGCTCGATGCGCAGCCGCTTCTCGGCGCCGAGGACCTCGCCGCGGTGGACGGAGTCGGTGAGCTTGTCGAGCTCGCTCTTGAGGTCCCGGCCCTCGCCGCGGGCCGACGTCAGCTCGCGTTCCCGCTCGGCCTTCGCGGCCTCTGCGGCGGCACGTTCCTGCTCGGCCCTGACGACGGACACCTCGACGTGCGCGAGGAGCTGGCGTGCGCCGCTGGCCACCGCTTCCGCGACGGCCGCCTCGTGGCGCAGCCGGGCGCGGCGCTGCTCGGCGCGTGCCCGTGCCTCACGCTCGGCGCGCGCGCCGCGGTCGAGGGAGTCGGCACGCCCCGCGAGTCCCTTCACACGCTCCTCGTGCGTACGGACCTGGAGGCGGGCCTCCATCTCGGTCTGGCGGGCGTTGGCACCATCGGCCGCGAGCCTGTCCCTCGCCGCGGTGTCCGGCTCCTCCTCCCCGTCCCCGAAAGGGGTGCTCTCCTCGGCGACCGCGAGCCGCTCGGCCAGCTCCTCGGCCTCGTACAGCGCCTTCTCCAGCGCCTCCTGGGCCCGGGCGGCAGCCGCGGCCGTCCGCTCGGCCTCCCCCGCGGCCCCGCGCGCCTGCCCGGCGAGCCGCCCCAACTGCTGGGCGACACCGGCCTTCTCCTTCTCGGCCGCCCGCCGCCGCTCCCCCAGCTCCTCGACGAGACCGGCGCATGCGGTGCGCCGCTCGGCAGCCTCGTGCTGCTGTACGGCCAGTTCCTCGCACCGTACGGCCAGCTCCGCCAGCTCGGCGGCCGCCTCGTCGACCGCTGCCTGCACCTCCAGCAGGCTGGGCGCCCCCGCGGACCCGCCGTGCGCGAAGTGCGCCCCCAGCACATCCCCTTCCGCGGTGACGGCGGTCAGCCCGGGCCGCGCCTGGACCAGGTCCTCGGCGTCCTCCAGGGTCCCGACGACCACCATGTCCCGTACGAGCCGCTCCACCGCGGGCATCAGCTCCGCGGGCCCGCGGACCAGGTCGACGACCCGGGCGGACTCCGTCACGACGGGACCGGTCGCCTGGCTTGGCACCGCTACGGACGCCGAGCCCGGTTCGGTCCCCTGCCCCACGGGAGCGGACGACGCAGCACCGGCAGTCCCGGCCTCGGGGCCCGCGCCCTGCGCCGGCACGGACAGCAGCAGGGACGCGCGGCCCGCGTCCTGCTTGCGCAGGAGGCGGATCGCTTCCGCGGCGGTGGCGGGGTCGCGTACCGCGACGGCGTCCGCGGCCGCGCCGAGAGCGGCCGCGACGGAGATCTCGTAGCCGGGGGTGGCCGTGAGGAGTTCGGCGGCGGGGCCGAGAAGGCCGGAGAGCGTGTCCCTGGCCGAGAGCAACGCGCCCGTGCCGTCCTTGCGGCGCAGGCCCTGGGCGAGGGCCTCGTGGCGGGCGGCCAGGGCAGCGCGTTTGCGTTCCGCGGCGGTGGCAGCCTCACGTGCGGCGGACAACGCCGCCTCCGCCTCGGCCAGTTCGTGCTTGGCGGCGTCGTGCCGGCCGGCCAGCGCGGAGTCGTCCGCGTCCAGCCCGTCGACCTCGGCCTTGAGCTGCTCGTACTCCTCCTGCGCCGCGACCGCGCGTTCCTGCGCCTCGTCGCGGGCCGCGGCCAGCCGACCGATCTCCGCCTGGGCCGACGCCGCGCGCGAACGGGCCGCGTTCACCTGACCGTTCAGCCTGGCGAGCCCCTCCCTGCGGTCGGCGATCGCCCGTGCGAGGTCCTTCAGCCGGCGCTCCTCGACCGCCAGCTCGCGCTCCAGTTCGGCACGGTGCGCGACGGTGTCCTCCAGCGCGCGCTCGGCCGCCTCCAGCGCGGCCTCCAGCTCCGCCTCCTGCTCGCGGATCCGGGCGGCCTCGCGCTCCATGTCCTCGGGGTCGCGGCCGCGCCGCTCCTCCGCCGGCGCGGACGTCGCGCTCTTCACCCGGGCCTCGGCCAGCGAGACCGTGCCGCGCACCCGCTCGGCCAGCTGGGACAGTTCGTACCAGGTCTGCTGCGCCCGCTGCAGCCGCGGCGCCAGCCGGCGTACCTCGTCCTCCAGCTCCGCCTCGCGCGTCTGGGCCGCCCGCAGCTCCGCCTCGGCTGCCTCCTTGCGCTGCTTCAGCGCGGCCTCGTCGGCGACCTCGGACCTGAGAGCCTCGCGCATCCGTACGAGATCGTCGGCGAGCAGCCGCAGCCTGGCGTCGCGCAGATCGGCCTGGATGACGGCGGCCCGCCGCGCCACCGCGGCCTGTCGTCCCAGCGGCTTGAGCTGACGCCGGAGCTCATCGGTCAGGTCCTGGACTCGCGCGAGATTGGCCTGCATCGCGTCCAGCTTCCGCAGCGCCTTCTCTTTCCGCTTGCGGTGCTTGAGAACGCCCGCGGCCTCCTCGATGAACGCCCGGCGCCCCATGGGGTCCGCGTGCAGGACCGAGTCGAGTTGCCCCTGCCCGACGATGACGTGCATCTCGCGCCCGATACCCGAGTCGGAGAGCAGTTCCTGAATGTCCAGCAGCCGGCATGTGTCGCCGTTGATCTGGTATTCGCTGCCACCGTTGCGGAACATGATCCGCGTGATGGTGACCTCGGCGTATTCGATCGGCAGCGCCCCGTCGGAGTTGTCGATCGTGAGGGACACCTCGGCGCGGCCGAGCGGCGGCCGCCCGGTCGTCCCCGCGAAGATGACGTCCTCCATCTTGCCGCCGCGCAGGGATTTCGCCCCTTGTTCACCCATGACCCAGGACAGCGCGTCCACGACATTGGACTTGCCGGAGCCGTTCGGTCCCACGACGCAGGTGATTCCGGGCTCGAAACGCAGCGTCGTGGCGGAGGCGAAGGATTTGAACCCGCGGAGGGTCAGGGCCTTGAGGTGCACGCCGCCGGACTCTACCCTTCGCTTTCGGTTTCACCCATGAATATGCAGGGCACATCAGACGGTAACGGAAGCCCTACAGCCAGGAAACAAAGAAAGAAGGGACGCCGAAGCGTCCCTTGCATGCATACCTGCCTTGCGAGAGTGTTTCTCACCTGACCCCACGGGGGGCTGTGATCAGGTGAGCGCCGGCTCGCCCTTGGGTACGTCGATGTCGATGCCTTGGAGCAGCGACTCGCCATGGTGCTGTGCGGCGGCAGCACTCAGCGCGTCGTTCTCGGACTGGATCCGTACGAGCTCGGATTCCAGGTCCTGGACGCGCTGCTGAAGCCGTCGCATCTCGGCGAGGAGTCGCGGGTCGGAACCGCCGACGTAACCGAGAAGCGCCTTTGCCATGATGGATGGTCCTCCACACTGAGTGACCGACCGATGCGGTGTGGGTCGTGAGGGATTCGCACCCGCGGTGCTCGGCAGCGCTTGTTCTGACTGCGGTTCGTACTGCCAAACAGCTAAGGTGCGCGGGGCTTCCAGCGTCTCACCAAAAAGTTTGACGGTCAACACGATCACGCCCCGTATCCACGGGCACCCTGGGGCGCGCGGCCGGAAACCCACGGCGGCGGCTCTCCAACAGGGCCCTGGGGGCGTGGAGATCATCCTTACTGCGGCAGCCTGGCACGGCAGGACCGTTATTGGCAACCACCAGGCCATTCCCACCGAACATGCGTGCTCGCGGCAGTCATCTGAACACATCGCGTGGCCGCCGATCCGCGCTCGATCAGCGGATCGCGAATCCCTCGTAGCCCCCGCGCGGATCGCCCCAGATCTCGGTGACGCCATCGACACTGCCGGGCGTGTCGGAAGAGCGGAGCCAGTCGAGCAGACGGTGGCAATTCTCACGTGGCCCCTCGGCCACAATCTGCACCCGGCCGTCGTCGAGATTGAGGGCGAAGCCGTTGAGGCAGCCGATCTCCAAAGCGTTTGCCCTGGTGAACCAGCGGAAGCCCACTCCCTGTACTCGGCCGCGCACCCAGGCGGTGAGCCGTGCATGTTCATTCATGCACGCAAGCTAACGGGCCAATTCCTTTCGCATCACATCGCCCTCCCTTGTTCTCGCGTACAGTCGCCACCCAATGAGCCTCACTCGTTCGGGTGAGATCACATGCTGTCGAGTTTGACGTCGAGGAAGAAAGGACGAGCGGATGGGACGCCACCGCCGGAAGAAGCGGGCCGCAGTGCCCGTGCGTACCGGACTGCTCGGAGCCTCCGCTGCCATGGCGGTGGGCGCCGTGGCCGTGGCATCCGGTCTGCTGCCGGGCGGCGACACCTTCACCGTGGGAGGCGAGAGCACCAGCGGCCAGCAGGTGCACGCCGAGCGCGCAGGCCGGCTGAACGCCCAGGGCGGCGCCTCCGCCACCCCGACCGACCGTCCTTCCGCCACGGTGAGCCGCGCCCCCGAGCGCGCGGCGGCCCCCTCGAAGGGCGCCTCCTCGACGTCCGGCAAGGCGTCCGCGACGCCGTCGAAGGAGACGCCGAGGTCGAAGGAGCCCGAGGCGAAGAAGCCGGTGGCCCGTGAGACGAAGGCGCCGGAGAAGCAGACCAGGACCCCGGAGCGCGAAGCCTCGCCGGCCCCTGCCAAGCCGTCCCGCATCAAGGCGCCGACCGGCGAGGCCGCGGTGGAGGCCCAGGTACTGGACCTCGTCAACGAGGAGCGCGCAAAGGTGGGCTGCCGCGCGGTGCGCGCGGACGCCTCACTCGGTGCGCTCGCCGGCTCGTTCAGCGAGGACATGGCGGGGCGCGGCTTCTTCGACCACACCGACCCGGACGGGGACACGCCGTGGGACCGGGCCGCGCAGGCCGGTGTCAGCGGGCTGGGCGCCGAGAACATCGCCCGTGGGCAGGCCGACGCCCGGACGGTCATGAACTCCTGGATGAACAGCGACGGCCACCGCGCGAACATACTCAACTGCGAGTACAGGACGCTCGGCGTGGGCGTGTCCTTCGCCGAGGGCGGCCCGTGGTGGACGCAGGACTTCGGCTTCTGAGCCGGGGGACCGTCCGGACGGCCGGGGGCGACGGGCTGACGGGCTCACCCGAGGAAAGCGCAACCCTGCGGTAAGCGCTGCGGCGTAGGGTGTGCCGCATGGACCACGACATCGCCTTCGACGTGTTCTCGCGGAAGTGCGAGTCGCGCGGCACGCTGGAGCATGTGACCGGCCGTTGGGGCGCCCTGACGCTCGGTGCCCTGCACGACGGGAGCTTCCGCTTCAACGAGCTCCGGCGGCGCGTCGACGGCGTGAGCGAGAAGATGCTCGCGCAGACGCTGCACGCGCTGGAGCGGGACGGGCTCGTCCTTCGCGAGGCGCAGCACACCAATCCGCCGCGGGTCGACTACGAACTGACGCCGCTGGGACGCGAGGTGGCCGAGCGGCTGCTCGCTCTGATCCAGCTGGTGGAGGGGCGGATGCCCGACGTACTGGCTGCGCGTGAGCGTTACGACGGGACGCGCGGCAACGAACGGGCCGGGCGCGGCGGTCGCTGACAGCGCGGGCAGAAGTAGCTGGACCGGTTCATCCAGGGGCGCCGTCGCATCGGTGTGCCGCAGCGGCGGCACGGCTCGTCCTCGCGCCCGTACGCGTCCAGTGACCGGTCGAAGTACCCGGACTCGCCGTTCACATTGACGTAGAGGCTGTCGAAGCTGGTGCCGCCGACGGCGAGGGCGGCTGTCATGACGTCCCGTACATGGCCGAGCAGCTCGGCGGAGCGCGGACGGGTCAGGCTCGCGGTCGGCCGGTCGTAGTGCAGCTTGGCGCGCCACAGGGCCTCGTCGGCGTAGATGTTGCCGACGCCGCTGATCAGGGACTGGTCGAGCAGCGCGCGCTTGACCGTCGTACGCCGCAGGCGCAGGGCGGTCTGGAAGGCGGCGTCGTCGAACCGGGGGTCGAGCGGGTCCCGGGCGATGTGCGCGATGGCGTCCGGCAGACCGTCGGGGGTGGTGTCGTGCAGCGAAAGCCCGCCGAAGGTGCGCTGGTCGACGAAACGGAGCTCGGTGCCCAGGTCGTCGGTGAAGCGGATCCGTATGCGCAGATGCTTCTCGTCCGAGGCGGCCTCCGGCTGGACCAGCAGCTGACCGCTCATCCCCAGGTGTCCGAGCACGGCGGCGCCGCTGTCCTCCAGGGGCAGCCAGAGGTACTTGCCGCGGCGCCGGGCGACCCCGATCCGCTGCCCCTTGAGCCGCGCGGCGAAGTCCTCGCCCCCGCCGAGGTGCCGGCGCACGGCTCGCGGGTGCAGCACCGCCACCTCGGCGACGGTCCGCCCGGCGACCCAGGTTTCGAGCCCACGCCGTACGACTTCGACCTCGGGCAGCTCGGGCACGGGTCTCCTCCGGAACTGTACGAATCAACGCCCGCAGCGTACCGCCCCCGAACCGGGGCGCTGCCCCAGCCCCGTAGACCCCGCGGGCAGGCTGCGAAGCGTGCCCGGTACCAGCCGTCCCGGGGATGCAGCGCAGAACAAAGGGCCCCCGGCGCGCAGAACGCGGCGGGGGCCCGGAAGCGGGGCGTCGTCAGGGCGCAGTCTGGGGCGAAGGGGTGTCGGCGGCCCCTTCGGTGTCCTGCTGCTCCGCGGCGGCCTTGTCCGCCGCCGCGCGCTCGTCCGCGGCGGCGCGGATCGCGCGCCACGCGGACTCCGCCGCCTGCTGTTCCGCTTCCTTCTTGCTGCGGCCGGTGCCGATGCCGTACGAGACACCACCGACGCGGGCGGCAGCAGTGAAGGTCTTCTCGTGGTCCGGACCGGTCTCGGTGACCAGATACTCGGGCACACCAAGGCCCTCGGCCGCGGTCAGCTCCTGGAGGCTGGTCTTCCAGTCCAGGCCGGCGCCGAGGTTCGAGGACTTCTCGATCAGCGGGTCGAAGAGCCGGTGAACCAGCTCGGACGCCGCGTCGAGGCCCTGGTCGAGATAGACCGCGCCGATCACCGCTTCAAGGGTGTCGGCGAGGATGGATGCCTTGTCCCGGCCGCCCGTGCCCTCTTCACCGCGGCCGAGCCGGATGAAGGAGCCCAGGTCGAGGCCGCGCCCGACCTCCGCAAGTGCACGCGAGTTGACCACCGCGGCCCGCAGCTTGGCCAGCTGGCCTTCGGGCAGATCGGGGTGGGTGCGGTAGAGCGTGTCCGTGACCACCAGACCGAGTACCGAGTCCCCGAGGAACTCGAGCCGCTCGTTGGTGGGCAGGCCGCCGTTCTCGTACGCGTACGACCGGTGGGTCAGCGCACGCACCAGAAGGGCGGACTCGAGCTGATACCCGAGCCGCCCTTCCAGAAGCGTGTGGGACGAGGCCGAACTGATGCTGTCGGACATCGTGCCTCTCACCAGCCGCTCAGACCTCGAGGACCTGGCGCTTGTTGTAGGTGCCGCAGCTCGGGCACGCGATGTGCTGCTGCTTCGGCTCCTGGCAACGCTCACACGAAACCAGGGTGGGGACCGCAGCCTTCCACTGCGACCGGCGGTGGCGCGTGTTGCTGCGCGACATCTTCCGCTTCGGAACAGCCACGGCTACTTCTCCTGCTTCTCGTCGACGCCCGCTTCGGCGCCGCTCATGTTGTCCTTCTCATCGGTTCCGAGTGAACCGGCGAGTCCCTGCAGTGCCGCCCAACGGATGTCGACGGCGTCGTGGTGGTGGTCCGGGTTGTCGTTCAGCCCGATCCCGCAGTCGGGACACAGGCCGGCACAGTCCTCCCGGCACACCGGCTGCATGGGCAGTGCGAGCACCACCGCATCACGCAGCACGGGCTCGAGGTCGAACATGCCGTCCTCGAGGGGGATCATGTCCTCGTCCTCGGCGTCGACTGAGTCTTCGGGGGCCGCCTTCTTGCTGCGGCCCCGATCGTCGGCGTCAGGGTACGAGAACATCTCCTGGAAGTCCGCCGCAACCTCATGGCGCAGCGGCTCCAGACACCTTACGCACTCCCCCTCGGCCACGGCACGGGCGGTGCCTGTGACGAGCACCCCTTCCATGACGGACTCGAGGCGGAGCTCAAGCTCCACGGGCGCACCCTCGGGCACACCGATGACCCCTTCGATACCGAAGACCGCCGGCGCGCCGGGCGCCGCGACCGAGCGGGAGATCCGCTGGAGCGCACCGGGCCGCCGGCCCAGCTCGTGTGTGTCGAACACGAGAGGGTTGCGGTGGTCGAGGCGGGCGTTCAGCGTTCTTCCTGCTTTCGGATCGTCCGGGAGGCCGCGATATCAGCGCAGCATCAACTCCACGCACGCGCGACCGAAGAGCCAGGATACTGGACCGTTCGCTCCAGGCCCAATCCGGTCAGCGTCCCTGCTCGTAGCGCCGCAGCTGTTCCAGGTCGATCATGCTCGTGTCGAAGAAGCTGGTCTCGTCGAGCGCGGCGGCCTGCGGCTGGTGCTGCTGAGGCTGGTGGGCCTGATGCTGCTCGTGCTGCTGTCCCCCATAGCCTCCGGCATGGGAGGTACCCCCGGCGTACGGGTCCTGCTGGCCGTAGCCCTGGGCGTACCCCTGCTCATAGCCCTGCTGCTGTCCCCCATAGCCTCCGGCGTGGGAGGTCCCCCCGGCGTACGGGTCCTGCTGGTAGGCGTACACGTCCTGGGGCTGGGCCTGGGGCTGGGCCTGGGACTGGTAGGCATACGGGTCGGCCTGGGCCGGGTACGGGTCGGGAGCCTGGGCGGCGACCTGGGGCTGCTGGATCTGCGGCTGCTGCCGGCCCCGCGGATCCGGGTCGGCGAGCTCCGCGAGCCCGGCGAGGTAGTCCGCGTCGGTCGTCGTGTGCTGCATCCCGGCCGCGTCCTGGGCGGCGACGTGCGCTCCGAGATCGTCGGTGGCGATACGGCCGTGCAGCTTCTGCCGGCCGCGGCCGACGGCCTCCAGGGTCTTGGAGAGCACGGCCTCGAAGGCGCCCAGCTTGGCGTCGACGTACTCGTCGGCGCGCTGGATCAGCGTCTGCGGGTCCGCGCTGTACTCCGGGGCGTCCTCATCGGCGTAACCCTGCTCGTCGAGACCCGGGCCACGGCCGAGCAGCTTCTCGCGGCCGCGGTCGACGGAGCCGATGGTCTTGTTGAGGACGACCTCGAAATTGGCGAGCTTGGAGTCGACGTAGTCGTCGGCCTCCGCCTTGATCTCCTCGGCCTCCCGGCGGGCCTCGGCGAGGATGCGGTCGGCCTCGTCCTGGGACTGCCGGGCGATGTGGGTGTCGGAGATCAGCGAGCCGCGCTCGGAGTGGGCGGCCTCGATGATGCGCTCGGCCTCCTGGCGGGCCTGTTCGACCATCTGCTCCCGGTCGCCGATCAGCTCCTGTGCCTGGGCGAGCGAACCGGGCAGGGCATGCCGTACTTCCTCGAGCATGGCGAGCAGCTCGGCTCGGTTGACCACGCAGGACGCCGACATGGGCATGGACCGGGCGTTGCCGACCGCGTCGACGATTTCGTCGAGCTTCTTCTGCACGTCCACCGTGTGCTCGCCACTCTCTTCAGTCACTACAGCCGATTTGGAGACGGACGGGACGACTTTACGGCCAGTCGGCTCCCTCCCCCTACGCCCAGGGGGAATTCGGGGGACCCCCGGACCGCGGAAAGCGTGGGGGACCCGGACACCGGGTGACCGGCCTGTCAGGAAGTCACTTCGGGGGGAGGCGGTCCGCCAGGGCCGCGAGTACCGCCGGGGGCACCAGGTGGGAGACGTCCCCGCCCCATGCCGCGACCTCCTTGACCAGGGAGGACGACAGGAAACTGTAGGTCGGGCTGGTCGGCACGAACAGCGTCTCCACGCCCGACAGCCCGTTGTTCATCTGGGCCATCTGCAGCTCGTAGTCGAAGTCGCTGACGGCACGCAGCCCCTTGACGATGGCGGGGATGTCCCGCTCCTTGCAGTAGTCGACGAGCAGGCCGTGGTAGGCCTCCACCTCGACGTTGCCGTACTCGGCGGTGACCTCGCGGATCAGCTCGATCCGCTCGTCGACGGTGAACAGTCCCTGCTTGGCCTGATTGATCATCACCACGACGTGTACGACGTCGTACAGCTTGGAGGCGCGGGCGATGATGTCGAGGTGTCCATTGGTGATGGGGTCGAACGACCCCGGACAGACGGCGCGGCGCAACTGAAGTCCCTCGCTCTCCGGTCCGGTCATGGTGCGTTTTCGCACGTAGAGGCGGCGCGACCGTACCAAAGCGTCCCTTCGCCGTAGCGACGGGCCCGCAGTGGCTCGATCCCCTCGGGCCAGGCGAATTCACCGCCTCTGGTGCTGCGCTCCACGGTGACGACGGCGTCGTCCGCGAGCCAGCCTCCCGAGCGGAGTGTGAGGAGAATCTCGCGAAGATCGTCGTCCGTGACGGCGTAGGGCGGGTCGAGGAACACCACGTCGTACGGGGCCGCCGGCGGCGGTCCTTGGACGACCTGCTCGGCCCGGCCGGTGCGGACCTCGGCGCCGGGCAGGGCGAGCGTCCTCACGTTCTCCCGGACCGTACGGGCGGCGCGGCCGTCGGCCTCGACGAGCAGGGCGTGCGACGCACCGCGCGACAGCGCCTCCAGGCCGACGGCGCCCGAGCCCGCGTACAGGTCGGCGACCCGGGTGCCCTGCAGCGTGCCGAGCAGCGACTCCCAGGTGGAGAACAAGCCCTCGCGCGCCCGGTCGGAGGTGGGGCGGGTGCCGTTGCCCGGCGGCACGGCCAGGCGACGTCCGCCGGCCGCACCGGCGATCACGCGGGTCATCTGAGTCCTTCACGAAGACGTTCGTCCGGTCCGGGTCGATCCGGACCGGTCACCTCCACGATATGGGCTGTCGGCAGCGGGGGCGTCAGCCCTTGTCCAGGTACTGCTCGCGATCCTTGTCCAGCAGCGCGTCCAGCGCCGTGCGCAGCTCCGGCAGACGCTCCAGCTCCGGGTCCGCGCCGACGACGGACACCGCCTCCTCCCGGGCCGCCGCGATGACCTCCTCGTCCTCGATGACGGCGAGGACGCGCAGCGACGAGCGGACACCGGACTGGGCCTGGCCCAGCACATCGCCCTCACGGCGCTGTTCGAGGTCGATCCGGGACAGCTCGAAACCGTCCAGCGTGGCGGCGACGGCGCCGAGCCGGGCCCGGGCGGGGCTCGCCTCCGGCATCTCGCTGACCAGCAGGCACAGCCCGGGAGCCGAGCCACGGCCGACACGGCCGCGCAGCTGGTGCAGCTGGGAGACGCCGAACCGGTCGGCGTCCATGATCACCATCGCCGTCGCGTTCGGCACGTTCACCCCCACCTCGATGACCGTGGTGGCGACCAGCACGTCCACCTCGCCCGCGGCGAAGCGGCGCATCACATCGTCCTTGTCGTCGGGCGCCATACGGCCGTGCAGCACCTCGACCCGCAGCCCCTTCAGCGGGCCTGCCGCGAGCTGCTCGGCGACCTCCAGGACGGCCAGCGGCGGCCGCTTCTCGGCTTCGTCCTCCGGCGACTTCTTCTTCTGCTCACCCGCCTCGTCGAGGGAGTCGCCGATACGCGGGCACACGACGTACGCCTGATGACCGCCCTCGACCTCCTCGCGGACCCGCTCCCACGCCCGGGCCAGGAAGTGCGGCTTGTCCGCGGCCGGAACCACATGGGTGGCGATGGGCGAGCGCCCCGCGGGCAGCTGGTCCAGTACGGAGGTCTCGAGGTCGCCGAAGACCGTCATCGCGACCGTGCGCGGAATGGGCGTCGCGGTCATGACCAGTAGATGCGGCGGTTGCTTGCCCTTGCCGCGCAGGGCGTCGCGCTGTTCCACGCCGAAGCGGTGCTGCTCGTCGACGACGACCAGCCCGAGGTCGTGGAACTGCACCTTGTCCTCGATCAGCGCGTGCGTGCCGATGACGATCCCGGCCTCGCCGGTGACCAGGTCGAGCAGCGCCTGGCGACGGGCGGCGGCACCCATGGAGCCGGTGAGCAGCACGACCTTCGTCGCCTGCTCCGCGCCGCCGAGCATGCCGCCCTCGGCGAGGTCGCCCATCATCTCGACGATCGAGCGGTGATGCTGCTGGGCGAGGACCTCGGTGGGGGCGAGCATCGCGGCCTGGCCGCCCGCGTCGACGACGGCGAGCATGGCGCGCAGCGCGACCATGGTCTTCCCGCTGCCGACCTCGCCCTGGAGCAGGCGGTGCATGGGGTGTTCGGTCGCCAGGTCGCCGAAGATCTCCGCGGACACCTTCTGCTGGCCGTCGGTGAGCGTGAACGGCAGCCGGGCGTCGAATGCGTCGAGCATGCCGTCGGGAACGGGCCTGCGGGCGACCGCGGGAAGCTGCGCGTCCGCGTAGCGCCGCCGGGCCAGGGCGACTTGGAGGACGAAGGCCTCGTCCCACTTGAGGCGCTGCCTGGCGTCCTCGATGTCGGCCTTGGTCTCCGGACGGTGGATCTTGAGCAATGCCTCGGGGAGTGCGACGAATCCACGGCCCTCACGGAGCGCGGACGGCAGCGGGTCGAGAGCTTCCCCCGCGTGCGGAAGGACCGCGTCGACGGCTTTGGCGATCTTCCAGGACTCCAGGCCCTTGCAGGCCGGATAGATCGGGATGAGCCTGCCCGCGAAGGCGCTCACCGCGCCCTCGCCGCTGTCCGCGTCCAGCCTCTCGTACGTGGGGTGGGCGAGTTGCAGCTTCCGGTTGAACATGGACACCTTGCCGGCGAACAGGGCGCGGCTGCCGGGCAGCAGGTCCTTGTGCGGCTTGTGGATGCCCCGGCCGAAGAAGACCAGCTGCAGCCGTCCGCTGCCGTCGGTGATGGTGACCTCCAGCCGTTGCCCGCGCCCGGCGTTGAACGTGAGCACGCGCGCGTCCGCGACCTGGGCGACGACCGTGACGTGCTCGTCCAGCGGCAGATCCGCGAGCCGGGTGAGCTGGCCCCGCTCCTCGTACCGACGCGGGTAGTGGTGGAGCAGATCACCGACGGTGTGCAGGTCGAGGTTCTCGGCCATGACCTTCGCGGTCGCGGGACCGAGGGTCCTCTTCAGTGGTTCATCGAGCGCGGACACGCGATCCATTGCACACCACGACACTGACAATCGTCGCGGCCCCCTGCATACCCGCTGGTCACAGCCGTGCCCCCGGCCCCGAGGACGGGGGCGGAGCGGGTGTCGGCGGACACGCACCCCGGTGCACCGGTCGTACGTCCCGCTCGCCTCCATGGAGAAGCGGCGGGGAGGGACGGAGCATCGCCACCGGCTTGCCCGACACTGCGAACGGGCCGTGCGGCAGGGCGAGTTCGGCCTCGCGGCGGGGCAGCCCCGTATTGCCGGTGTTGCCGGTGTTGCCGGTGTTGCCGGTATTGCCAGTGCAGCAGGTGCAGCAGGTGCAGCCCGTGCGACGGCGGCCCGCGACGCCCCGGCGCGGGGTGCCGGAACTACTCCACGCCGATCAGCAGCGGAGCGCCCTGGCCGCCGTGGTAGATCAGGGTGTCCACCGCCAGGTAGCCCTCCCTGACGTGGGTCTCGAGGCGGTCCGCCAAGTCCGGCGGGGCGTCGTTCGGGAGGACCAGCGTGACCAGTTCGCCGCCGGCCGAGAGCATGCGGTCCAGGACTGTCTCCGCCGTGGTCGCGAGATCCGCGCCGATCACGGCGACGTCGCCCTCGATCAGCCCCAGCACGTCCCCGGCCTGGCACACGCCCGCCGATGTGAAGGACTGCCGCTCGGCGACGGTGAGTTCGCCGTAGCGCGTCGCCCCGGCCGCCGAGGTCATCGCGACGACGTCCTCGTCGAAGCGGCGCTCGGGTTCGTGGACGGCGAGCGCGGCGATGCCCTGGACCGCGGAGCGGGTCGGGATGAGGGCGACCCGCACGCCCTCCGTGCGGGCCTGCTCCGCGGCCGCGGCCGCCGTGTGCCGCAGGTCGGCGTCGTTCGGGAGGAGGACCACCTCGCGGGCGTGGGCCCGCCGGATCGCCTCGACGAGTTCGCCGCTCGCGGGGGGCTCTCCGGGCCGCGCGAGCACCGTCGTCGCTCCGGCCTCCGCGCACAGGCCCGCCAGCCCCTCGCCCGGGACCACCGCGACGACGGCCCGCTGGACCCGTTCGCGCGGCTCGGGATGCTCGGCCGCGCCGAAGTGGGTGATCCGGATCCGGTACGGCCGTCCCGCCTCGACGCCGGCCTCCACCGCCGCTCCCGCGTCGTCGACATGCACGTGGACGTTCCACAGACCGTCGCCGCCGACGACGACGAGCGAGTCGCCGAGCCCGTCGAGCCTCGTCCGCAACCTCGTCACCGCGGCGTCGTCCGCCTCCAGCAGATAGATCACCTCGAAGGCGGGCCCGCCGTCGGCGCACGACTCGCCGGCGGCCACCACGGCCGGGTGGGCCCGTACGGAAGGCCGTGCCGCCGGCGCGTCCCCCGTCACCGCCTGGACCAGCGCGCCCAGCACCGCCAGCAGCCCTTGGCCGCCCGCGTCCACGACACCGGCGCGCCCGAGCACCTCCAGCTGGCCGGGGGTGTCCTCCAGCGCCTTGCAGGCGCGTGCGTACGCGGCTGCCACAGCGGTCGCGTCGTCGTCGGAGACCGCGGCGTCCGCCGCGGCCGAGGCCACGCTCAGGATCGTGCCCTCGACCGGATGCGCGACCGCCTCGCGTGCGGCTTCCGCGGCCCGTCGCAGCGCCTGCGCCACCCCTCCGCGGGCCGACCCGTCCCACTCACCCAGGACCTCGGCCATGCCCCGCAGCAGCTGCGCCAGGATGGTCCCCGAGTTGCCGCGCGCACCGATCAGCGCCCCGTGCGCCATGGCCCGCATCGCGTCGGCCGGCACAGGGGCCGCGGAGCCCGTCTCGTACGCCGCGAACACCGCTTCCACGGCCTGCGCCGCGGATTCGACCGTCAGATAGAGGTTGGTGCCGGTGTCTCCGTCCGCGACCGGATACACATTGATCGCGTCGATCTCCTCGCGCTCCCGGCCCAGCGCCTCCAGCGCGAGTGAGCACCAGGTGCGTACCGTGACGGCATCGAGGGTCTGCGGCACCTATGTCCTCCTTCGGTGTCCCCCGCACCCCCGGGCACAGGGGAGGCTGGGCATCACCGCAGGGTAGACCCGGGGCCGGCCGGGAACCGGGGCGGGGGCGGAGGAAGCCATGGTAGTTTCGTTCTACGGACGCAGCCGTTGTATGCTGCTCCGGTTGCCCGATGAAAGTCGGGCCATTCCCCCGGCAGGCCACTTCAGATCACTGATTCCGGCACGCCGGATTTCACTGTAAGTGCATCTGAAGTCTTTGGAGTGACCCGTGGCTGCCAACTGCGACGTCTGCGGCAAGGGGCCGGGCTTCGGCAACAACATTTCGCACTCGCACCGCCGTACGTCCCGTCGCTGGAACCCGAACATCCAGCGCGTGCGTGCCGTGGTCGGTCGGACGCCGAAGCGGCTCAACGTCTGCACCTCGTGCATCAAGGCCGGCAAGGTCTCGCGCTAAGTGATGCTCCCCGCGTTCGTGCGGGGATGATCCCGCCGACGTTTCGTCGTAGCGCAGCCCCTGCGGTTGCCTTGAAAGCCGGTCCACCTCGGTGGACCGGCTTTTCGCGTTTCTACGGACCGTTCTGCGGACGCTCTGCGGACCGTTCTGCGGCGGTTCTGCGGACCGTTCCACGGACAGGCCGATCCGCGTCCACGGACCGGCCTGTCCGCCCGGGCCCTGTCAGGCCTGGCGGAATCGCCAGCCGTGATCCACCGGGCCGATCCCACCGCCCAGCGCGAAGCCCACGGCGATCGCGCCCGTGACGTACTCCTTCGCGTCCCGGACGGCCTCGGGGACGGATCGCCCCTTCGCCAGCCCCGCCGCCACCGCCGAGGCGAGCGTGCAGCCCGTGCCGTGCGTGTGCCGGTTGTCGTGCCGCGGCGCGCGCAGCCAGTGCTCCTCGGCGCCGTCCGTCAGCAGGTCCACGGCGTCGCCTTCGAGATGGCCGCCCTTGATCAGCGCCCAGCGCGGCCCGTAGGCGAGCACCGCGTCGGCCGCTCGCCGCAGATCTGTCTCGGTCTCCACCTGTACGCCGGTGAGCTGGGCGACCTCGTCCAGGTTCGGCGTCGCCACGGTCGCGGCCGGCAGCAGCTTCGTACGTACGGAATTCAGCGCGGACGCCGCCAGCAGGGCGTCCCCGTGCTTGGAGACACCGACCGGATCGACGACGACCGGCGCATCGGTCCCGGCCAGCAGCTCGGCGACCGTCTCGACGAGCTCGGCCGACGCCAGCATCCCGGTCTTCACGGCCTGGACGCCGATGTCGTCGACGACACTGCGGTACTGGGCGCGTACCGCCTCGACCGGAAGCTCCCAGGCGCCCTGCACACCGAGCGAGTTCTGCGCGGTGACGGCCGTGATCACACTCATTCCGTGCACGCCGAGGGCGAGCATGGTCTTCAGGTCGGCCTGGATGCCGGCGCCGCCGCCGGAGTCGGACCCGGCGACGGTCAGCACCCGCGGCGGCGCCACGCGGGTCATGATCCTTCCCCGAAGTGGTCCCAGCCGCCCTTGTTCGTCCAGGGCGCCCCGTCCACGGTCACCTGCGGCAGGGCAGACGGGTTGAGCACCTCGCCGATCACCTTCCAGCGGGCGGGCAGTTTCACGTCCGCCGGGAAGGTCGCGACGATCGCGTGGTCCTCGCCGCCGCTGAGCACCCACTGGAGCGGGTCGACGCCCACGGCCTGGCCGATGTCGTTCATCTGCGAGGGGATGTCGATGAGTCCGGAACGCAGGTCGATACGGACCTTGCTGGCTTCGGCGATATGGCCGAGGTCGGCGACGAGCCCGTCGCTGACGTCGGTCATGGCGGTGGCGCCGAGTCCGGCGGCGGCCGGGCCCGCGTGGTACGGCGGTTCGGGGCGCCGGTGGGCCTCGACGAAGGCGCGGGGCGAGCGGAAGCCGCGCGAGAGGACCGCGTGCCCGGCGGCGGACCAGCCCAACCAGCCGGTATAGGCGACGACATCGCCGGGCTGGGCGCCGGCCCGGGTCACCGGGTCGTGGTTGCGCAGATCGCCGAGCGCGGTGATCGCCACGGTGATGGTGTCGCCGCGCACGACATCGCCGCCGACCACGGCCGCGCCCGCGACCTGGCATTCGTCGCGGATGCCGTCCATCAGCTCGGTGGCCCAGGTGACCGGGAGGTCGGCGGGGACGACGAGACCGAGCAGCAGCGCGGTCGGTACGGCGCCCATGGCCGCGATGTCGGCGAGGTTCTGCGCGGCCGCCTTGCGGCCCACGTCGTACGCGGTCGACCAGTCGCGGCGGAAGTGCCGTCCCTCCAGGAGGAGGTCGGTGCTGGCCACGACCCTGCGGTCGGGTGCCGCCACGACCGCGGCGTCGTCGCCGGGTCCGAGCCGTACCGCGGGGGTGGAGGTCAGCCGGGAGGTGAGCTCCTTGATGAGTCCGAACTCCCCCAGCTCGCCCACAGTGCCCTTCATCACGTCATGCCCTTCGTCGCCGCGGTGCCGCCGGATGCCCCGGCCGCCCACCTGTTCTTCGTGCGGTAGCGAGCCGTCACCGCTGTAGGTACCGTCGAGTAGGCCCTGTGGCCCATCAACTTCTGTGCCTTGTACGCCACGCTGCGAGCGCATCGGGGCGCGCAGGTCTCCCCGCGGCCCGCGGCGACGCGATACCGTGGCGTCTCTTCTCCCCACATGATCCTCGTGGCCGCCGTGGAGGTTCCGTGGTACAGGCGTACATCCTTATTCAGACCGAGGTGGGCAAGGCGTCGACGGTCGCCGACACCATCTCCAAGATCCCGGGGGTGATCCAGGCCGAGGACGTCACAGGTCCTTACGACGTGATCGTGCGTGCGCAGGCCGATACGGTCGATGAGCTGGGTCGCATGGTGGTCGCCAAGGTCCAGCAAGTGGACGGCATCACGCGAACGCTGACCTGCCCGGTCGTGCACCTGTAGCCCCCGTCTACGCTTGGCCGGTGATGTCTCCCCGCCGGCTTCTGTCTCTGCCCGCCGCCGCAGCGCTGCTGGCCGCTGCGGGCTGTTCCTCCACGGACGCTCCCGCGTCGATCACGGTTCCCGCTCCTCCCGCCGAGGAGAAGACTCTGTGCCGGGCGCTGCACAAGGCGCTGCCGGAGTCCGTGGCCGGCGAGGGCCGTCGGGACCCCGAGCCGCGTTCCGAGCTGACCGCCGGGTGGGGGGACGCCGCGATCGTACTGCGCTGCGGCGTCCCCCGGCCCGCGGGTCTGCTGAGCGAGAAGGCGGACGGGGTGGTGGTGAACGGCGTCGAATGGTTCGCCGAGGAACTGGCGGACGGTGCCCGGTTCACCACCACGTACCGCAAGACCTATGTCGAGGTGACGCTGTCGAAGCGGTTCACCGACGTGGGACCGCTGACCGAACTGGCGGGACCGGTCGAGAAGACGGTCCCGCCACGTTTCGAGGCAGCCCCCGGCGCACCCCGCGCCTCGGACGCCCCTTAGGTCCTGATCCGGTCCGGTCCTCATCGGTCCGGTCGACCCGACACTCCCTAGCGCAGGCCCGTCGAGCGCCGCAGCGCCGCCTGGATCAGCCGGTCGACGAGCTCCGCGTAGCCGACACCGGTCTCCTGCCACATCCGCGGGTACATGGAGATCGGGGTGAAGCCCGGCATGGTGTTGATCTCGTTGATCACGAACTCGCCGTCCTCGGTGAGGAAGAAGTCCGCGCGGACCAGTCCCTCGCAGGACGCGGCCTCGAACGCCTCGATCGCGAGCCGCCGCACCTCGGCGGTCTCCTCGTCGGTCAGCGGCGCGGGCACGAGTCCGGTCGCCGAGTCGATGTACTTGGCCTCGAAGTCGTAGAAGTCGTGCGAGGAGACGGGCGGGATCTCGGCGGGCACACTGGCGCGGGGCCCGTCCTCGAACTCCAGCACTCCGCATTCGATCTCTCGGCCGTGCAGCAGCGCCTCGACCAGGATCTTGGGGTCGTGGCGCTGGGCATCGGCGATGGCCTCGTCAAGACCGGAGAGGTCGTCGACCTTGGTGATGCCGATCGAGGAGCCGGCACGGGCGGGCTTCACGAAGAGCGGCCAGCCGTGCGCGCCGGCGAAGTCGACGATCTTCTTGCGGGCGGCGGAAGGATCCTGCGCCCATTCACGGGGCCGGATCACCTCGTACGGGCCGACGGGCAGACCGAAGGAGGTGAAGACCCGCTTCATGTACTCCTTGTCCTGGCCGACGGCCGAGGCGAGGACGCCCGCGCCGACGTACGGGATGCCGGAGAGTTCCAGCAGGCCCTGCAGGGTGCCGTCCTCGCCGTACGGGCCGTGCAGCATCGGGAAGACGACGTCGACCTCACCGAGCGCCTTGGGCACGGAACCCGGCTCGCTGTAGACCACCTCGCGGTTGGCCGGGTCGACGGAGAGGACGACGCCGCCCTCGGCCGATTCGGCGAGGTCGGAGACGGAGGGCAGCTTCCGGTCGGCGATGGCCATCCGGTCCGGCTCGTCGGCCGTCAGCGCCCAGCGGCCGTCCGTCGTGATGCCGATGGGCAGCACGTCGTACTTGGTGCGGTCGATGGCGCGCAGTACGGCGCCTGCCGTCACGACGGAGATCGCGTGCTCGGAGCTGCGGCCGCCGAAGACGACCGCGACGCGCGGCTTGCGGCGCGCCTCGCCTCCGGTGGAGGCGAGGTCGTGGCTGTGGGAGGGGTTCTCGCTCATATCGCGACGAGACTACCCTGCGCGTTCCGCCCGCCGAAGGGGCGCGCCCCGCCCCTTCCCGAACCGGGGCCCCGGCCCCGGACCCCTGCACGCTCCTCGGGCCTGCCGCAGGACGGGCCCGGAACGCACCGGTGCCGTCCGGGCGGCCCGGGTGTCCGACCCGGACAGGCCCTGAGAGGTGTCCGTCCCGGACAGCCCTGAGAGCGGGAGGGGACAGGCCCTAGTGCCGCTCGGGCTTCGCGCTGCGCGACATCAGTTCCTTCAGCGCGACGACCGGCGGCTTGCCCTCGTGGACGATGGACACGACGGTCTCGGTGATGGGCATGTCGACGCCGTGCCGCCGGCCCAGATCCAGTACGGACTCACAGGACTTGACGCCCTCGGCGGTCTGCTTGGTGGCGGCGATGGCCTCCTGGAGCGTCATGCCGCGGCCGAGGTTGGTGCCGAAGGTGTGGTTGCGGGAGAGCGGCGAGGAGCAGGTGGCGACGAGGTCGCCGAGTCCGGCGAGGCCGGAGAAGGTCAGCGGGTCGGCGCCCATGGCGAGGCCGAGGCGGGTCGTCTCGGCGAGTCCGCGCGTGATGAGGGTGGCCTTGGAGTTGTCGCCGAGGCCCATGCCGTCCGCGATGCCGACGGCGAGACCGATGACGTTCTTGATCGCACCGCCGAGTTCGCAGCCGACGACGTCGGTGTTGGTGTACGCGCGGAAGTACGGGGTCATGCAGGCGGACTGCAGCCGCTGGGCGACCGTTTCGTCGGCGCAGGCGACGACCGCGGCGGCGGGCTGGCGTTCGGCGATCTCCTTGGCGAGGTTGGGTCCGGTGAGGACGGCGACGCGCTCGGCCGGGGCCTTCGCGACCTCTTCGATGACCTCGCTCATCCGCTTTGCGGTGCCGAGTTCGACGCCCTTCATCAGGGAGACGAGGACGGTGTCGGGGGCCAGCTTGGGCGCCCATTCCGTGAGGTTGGCGCGCAGGGTCTGGGAGGGCACGACGAGGACGGTGAAGTCCGCGTCGCGGGCGGCCTCGGCGGGGTCGGTGGTGGCCCGTACCGCCTCGGGGAGCTGGAATCCCGGCAGATAGTCGGGGTTGGTGCGCGTGGTGTTGATGGCGTCGACGAGTTCTGCGCGGCGGCCCCACATGGTCACCTCGCAGCCGGCGTCGGCGAGCACCATGGAGAAGGCGGTGCCCCAGGAGCCGGTGCCGAACACGGCGGCCTTGACGGTGCGTGTCACTTGGTTCCCTCCCCGGCGGCCTTCCGCCGCTGTTCCGCGCGGGCCGTGCGGTGGTCGTACGGCTCGGCGGGTGCCTTCTCGCCTCGTACGTCCTCCAGCAGTGCGGTGATCGCGGCCATGATGACCTCGGTGGCCTCGCGCAGCACTTCGGGAGTCGGCTCCAGGCCGTGGAACCGGGAGAGGTCGACGGGCGGTCCCGCCTGCACGATCAGCGTCTTGCGCGGGAACAGCTGGAGCTTGTTCTCCTTGGCGTACGGCGGCATTGCCAGGTTGGCGCCCCACTGGGCGACCGGGATGACCGGTGCCTTGGTGAGCAGGGCGATGCGTGCGGCACCGGTCTTGCCCGCCATCGGCCACATGTCGGGGTCGCGGGTCAGCGTGCCTTCCGGGTAGAAGGCGACGCACTCGCCGCGCTCGATGGCGTCGACGGCGGCTCGGAACGCGTCCAGGGCGTTCGTCGTCTCGCGGTACACGGGAATCTGACCGGTGCCGCGGAGCATCGTGCCGACGAAGGAGCCCTTGAAGAGCGCGGCCTTCGCCAGGAAGCGCGGGACACGTCCGGTGTTGTACTGGAAGTGCGCGTAGGAGAGCGGGTCCAGATAGGAGTTGTGATTCACCGCCGTGATGAATCCTCCGTCGGCCGGAATGTGCTCCATTCCTCGCCAGTCCCGCTTGAACAGAACCACCAACGGCGGTTTCGCGATGACCGCCGCCAGGCGGTACCAGAAGCCGATTCTGCGGCGGGACACTCGGACACCTTCCTCTTTGGACCTGGCTGCTGCCTGGCTGCTGGGGGTCAAGTGTCGCCCCAGGCCCCTGGTCTGTCGAGAACACGGTACGCCCCGGCTTCGCGACCGGAGCCCCGGGCCGCCGTGCGGGCAGGCGACAATGGGCCCGTGCACTGGTCACTGGTCGTTCCGCTGAAGCCCCTCGCGCTGGCCAAGAGCAGGCTGGCACAGGCCATGGGCGGTGCGATGCGGCCGCAATTCGCACTTGCCTTCGCCCAGGACACGGTGGCGGCGGCGCTGGCCTGCGCCGCGGTACGGGATGTGGCGGTCGTCACGGACGATCCGGTGGCCGCTGCCGAGCTGGCCGCGCTGGGTGCGCGTGTCGTGCCGGACGCGCCCGGTGCGGGGCTCAACGCGGCGCTGGCGCATGGGGCCGAGGCAGTGCGCACGGTACGCCCGGGCGCGGCGGTGGCGGCGCTCAACGCGGATCTGCCGGCGCTGCGGCCTGCTGAATTGACACGGGTGCTCACGGTGGCCGCGCAATTTCCGCGGGCTTTTCTCGCGGACGCCGCAGGAATTGGCACGACATTCCTGTCGGCCACGCCCGGCACAAAATTGCACCCGGCTTTCGGCGGGAGTTCCCGGCACCGGCATTTGGCCTCCGGGGCTGTGGAAATCGAATTGGACGGCGTCGAGTCGATGCGCCGCGACGTGGACACCGGGGAGGATCTGCTGGCCGCGCTCACGCTGGGCGTGGGGCCGCGGACGGCCGCGCGGTGCGCGACGGCGCCGATGCCGGGCGCTCGCCACGAGGGCGTCTAGGGCCTGTCGTTTGGATCACGCCGGATCAGCGAGCGGGGTCTGGTCCCTAGGCCTGATCAGCCGGACTCGACCTGGACCCCGCCGCAGCGCCGGCACGCCCTGCACGTGGTTCCGGAGCGGCCCGGTACCCCCGGTGGGCCCGGAAGGTGTCCGTCCTCGATCGGCTCCGGTCTGCGCCCTCGGTCGCCGAACGGACTCCTCCGGAGCGGTTGGGCCCCCCGGGCGAAGCTCTGAGGGAGATCGAGGACCGCGCGGGCCCGCCACAGGCGCCCGAGGCCGGGGCGCCCATGCGTGCCCGTTACGCTCTGGGCATGCAGGCGACCGCGTACACGTACGACTCAGAGACCCGCAGCGGAAGTGTGCTGCTCGACGACGGCACGCCGGTGGAGTTCGACGCCGCCGCGTTCGACGCCGGCGGGCTGCGGCTGCTGCGGCCGGGACAGCGGGTGCGGATCGAGACCGAGGGCAAGGGCGATGCCCTGCGGATCACGCTGGTGACGCTGCAGACGCTCTAGGGCAGAGGCAGGCGCAACAGCAGACGCAGATGTAGATGTAGATGTAGATGTAGATGTAGATGTAGATGTAGGCATAGACCGTAGACGCGCCGCGGGCCGGGCTCCCCTCAAGGAGTCCGGCCCGTCGCGTGAGTGGCCCTGTGCTGTTGTGCCGCTTACTTCTTGCGGGCGGTGGCCTTCTTGGCGGTGGTCTTGCGCGCCGTGGCCTTCTTCGCGGGCGCCTTCTTGGCCACCGCCTTCTTGGCGGGGGCGGTCTTCTTGGCCGCGGCCGCCTTCTTGGCGGGTGCCGCCTTCTTCGCTGCGGCCGTGGTCTTCTTGGCGGGCGCCTTCTTGGCCACCGCCTTCTTGGCGGTCACCTTCTTGGCGGGAGCGGCCTTCTTGGCCGTGACCTTCTTCGCCGCGGCCTTCTTGGCGGTCGCCTTCTTCGCGGCGGCCTTCTTCGCGGCCGCGCCGACCTGGAGGCTGCCCTTGGGGGCCTTCTTGACGGCGACTTCGCCGCCCCTGGGGAGCTTCTTGGAGCCGCTCACCAGGTCCTTGAAGCCCTGGCCCGCGCGGAACCGCGGTACCGAGGTCTTCTTGACCCGCACGCGCTCACCCGTCTGCGGGTTGCGGGCGTAGCGGGCCGGGCGGTCGACCTTCTCGAACGAGCCGAAGCCGGTGACCGAAACCCGGTCGCCGCCGACAACCGCGCGGACGATCGCGTCGAGTACCGCGTCGACAGCATCGGCGGCCTGCTGGCGGCCACCCATCTTGTCGGCAATCGCTTCTACGAGCTGCGCCTTGTTCACGTCTTCCCCTTCGGAGACATTGCCGGAACGAAACTGTTCAAGCTTTTTCGCACGCTAGGCAGATATATACCGCAAATCAAACACGAAACGGGCTAATCACCCTAGTGCCGCAACGAAGTCGACCGTCGCGGCCACGCGGCGGAGCCGCATATCGGCCCAGTCACCGGGTGGTCAGTCGCCTTGGGGGAAACGACCTTCGTCGAGGTCGTTCATCAACCGGTCCAGACGCCTTGCGGCGTCTACGAGATCGTGCTTCGCCGCGGCCGTGATGACCAGCAGCTTCCGGGACAGCGCCATCCTTACGCCCTCCGGGACTTGCAGTGCGCGCACTCGTGTGTGCGCTTCCTTCAATCGGGCCGCGACTGCCTCGTAGAGCTCGAGTTGGCTGTCACGTTCCATGCACCGATTGTGCCATCTGGGGCGAGTTGTCGCCCGACAGGGTCTCAACAAGCGGCTGCGCCCTCCACCGGACGGTGGAGGGCGCAGTACGGGAAAAGCGCTGCTCAGACCTCAATTGTACGGGGCTTGAAGGCGGGCCTGGACGCCTCGTAGGCCGCGATGTCCGCTTCGTTCTGAAGGGTGAGGCTGATGTCGTCGAGTCCGTTCAACAGCCGCCAGCGAGCGTTCTCGTCCAGCTCGAAGTCGGCGGTGATGCCTGCCGCGCGGACCTGGCGCTCCTCCAAGTCCACGGTGATTTCCGCGCTCGGGTCGGCCTCGGTCAGCTCCCACAGCCGGTCCACCGTCTCCTGCGGCAGAACCACGGTCAGCAGCCCGTTCTTGAGCGAGTTGCCGCGGAAGATGTCGGCGTAGCGGGCGGAGATGACGGCCTTGAAGCCGTAGTTCTGGAGCGCCCAGACGGCGTGTTCGCGGGACGAGCCGGTGCCGAAGTCGGGACCGGCGACCAGCACCGTGGCGCCCTGCCGCTCGGGCTGGTTGAGGACGAAGTCGTCGTTCTTGCGCCAGGCCTCGAAGAGTCCGTCCTCGAAGCCGTCGCGGGTGACCTTCTTCAGCCAGTGGGCCGGGATGATCTGGTCGGTGTCGACGTTGCTGCGGCGCAGCGGGACGGCCCGGCCGGTGTGCGTGGTGAAAGCTTCCATGGTGTTCAGACTCCGGCGGGCGTACGGGTGGCAGACAGGTCGGTCAGATCGGCGGGCGAGGCCAGATGGCCGAGCACCGCGGTGGCGGCGGCGACCTGCGGCGAGACCAGATGGGTCCGGCCGCCCTTGCCCTGCCGGCCCTCGAAGTTGCGGTTGGAGGTGGAGGCGGAGCGCTCACCGGGGGCCAGCTGGTCGGGGTTCATGCCCAGACACATCGAGCAGCCCGCATGCCGCCATTCGGCGCCGGCCTCCTTGAAGACCTTGTCCAGGCCCTCCTCGACGGCCTGCAGCGCGACCCGTACGGAGCCGGGGACGACCAGCATCCGTACGCCGTCGGCGACTTTGCGGCCGTCCAGGACCGAGGCCGCGGAGCGCAGGTCCTCGATACGCCCGTTGGTGCAGGAGCCTACGAAGACGGTGTCGACGTTGATGTCGCGCAGCGCCTGTCCGGCGGTCAACCCCATGTACTCCAGGGCCTTTTCGGCGGCCAGCCGCTCCGAAGCGTCCTCGTACGAAGCCGGGTCGGGGACGTTCGCCGACAGGGGTGCGCCCTGGCCGGGGTTGGTGCCCCAGGTGACGAACGGGGAGAGCGAAGCGGCGTCGATGAAGACCTCGGCGTCGAATACGGCGTCGTCGTCGGTGCGCAGGGTCTTCCAGTACGCGACCGCCGCGTCCCAGTCCTCGCCCTTGGGGGCGTGGTCGCGCCCCTGCAGATAGTCGAACGTGGTCTGGTCCGGGGCGATCATGCCCGCCCGGGCGCCGGCCTCGATCGACATGTTGCAGATGGTCATGCGGGCCTCCATCGAGAGCTTCTCGATGGCGGAACCGCGGTACTCCAGGATGTAGCCCTGGCCGCCACCCGTACCGATCTTGGCGATGATCGCCAGGATCAGGTCCTTGGCGGTGACGCCGTCGGGCAGCTCGCCCTCGACGGTGATCGCCATGGTCTTGGGGCGGGCCATCGGCAGCGTCTGGGTGGCCAGCACGTGCTCGACCTGCGAGGTGCCGATACCGAACGCCAGAGCGCCGAAGGCGCCGTGCGTGGAGGTGTGCGAGTCGCCGCAGACCACGGTGGTGCCGGGCTGGGTCAGGCCCAGCTGCGGCCCCACGACGTGGACGACGCCCTGCTCGACATCGCCCAGCGGGTGCAGCCGGACGCCGAACTCGGCGCAGTTCTTGCGCAGGGTCTCCAACTGCGCGCGGGAGACGGGGTCGGCGATGGGCTTGTCGATGTCGAGGGTGGGGGTGTTGTGGTCCTCGGTCGCGATGGTGAGGTCCAGCCGCCGCACCCGGCGACCGTTCAGACGGAGACCGTCGAACGCCTGCGGGCTGGTCACCTCGTGCAGGAGGTGCAGATCGATGAAGAGCAGGTCGGGCTCGCCATCGGCGCGCCGGACGACATGGTCGTCCCAGACCTTCTCCGCGAGTGTCCTACCCATCGCTTTCCCTCCGGCCCGGCAGCGCCGCCGGGCCCAACTAGAGATCGATTGCGTCGCCGTCCGCACCTCGGACACGCCTTGGTGCCGGGCGGGGGACGCTGGCCCTTGTGCGGCCGTACATCCAGGTTCGCAACTTCTCGGAGAAATTGAACTTGCGTTTCACAGAGTGAGACGTGAATATCGTTGCATGGACAACTCTAGCGGCGTCGGCGTTCTCGACAAGGCAGCTCTGGTACTGAGCGCCCTGGAGTCCGGTCCGGCCACCCTCGCCGGGCTGGTCGCGGCGACAGGGCTTGCACGACCCACGGCACATCGCCTTGCCGTGGCTCTGGAACACCACCGGATGGTGGCGAGGGACATGCAGGGCCGGTTCATCCTGGGCCCGCGCCTGGCTGAGCTCGCCGCGGCGGCGGGCGAGGACCGGCTGCTGGCCACGGCGGGACCGGTGCTGACTCATCTGCGCGATGTGACCGGCGAGAGCGCGCAGCTCTATCGCCGGCAGGGAGACATGCGCATCTGCGTGGCGGCCGCCGAGCGGCTGTCCGGACTTCGGGACACGGTCCCCGTCGGCTCCACGCTCACGATGAAGGCCGGCTCCTCGGCCCAGATCCTGATGGCCTGGGAGGAGCCCGAGCGGCTGCACCGCGGCCTGCAGGGCGCCCGCTTCACGGCGACGGCCCTCTCGGGCGTGCGGCGCCGCGGCTGGGCCCAGTCGATCGGCGAGCGCGAGCCGGGCGTCGCCTCGGTCTCGGCGCCCGTCCGCGGCCCCTCCAACCGGGTCGTGGCCGCGGTCTCGGTCTCCGGCCCGATCGAGCGTCTGACCCGCCACCCTGGCCGTATGCATGCCCAGGCGGTCATCGACGCGGCCGGCCGCCTCTCGGACGCGCTGCGCCGCGCGGGCTGATCCCCGGGGGCACCGCCCCCGAGCTTCGTTTCGCCGTGCGGGCGGGGCTACGAAAGGGACGGGCACCCCGGTCGACCGGGGTGCCCGTCCTCCATCGCCCCCGGAGCGTCACCTGGGGCCACCAGGCCGCAGGGCGTAGGGGGAGATGGAGGCGCGGGGGTCCGCGGCGGAGCCCCCGACGCCATGGCTCAGGCCGCCTTGAGCCGGTCCGCCGCGTGGTCCCCGCGCCGGCCGACCGGGACGACACCGGTCGCCTCCCCCAGGCCGAACGCGGGCATGTTGACGTAGACGGACTCGTACGAGCCGGCCGGGACGATGTATGTCTCGTGCCAGAAGCCGACCTTGCCCCGCCCGTCGCGCATCCGCCGGTTGAAGGCCGCCCAGGCCGGGCGGTGCTCCTTGTCCTGCGCGGACGCGTAGGCGAGCAGCTTCTCGGCGGACTCCCAGTACTGCACGGTGTAGATCACCCTCGGCCCGCCCAGCAGCAGCCGGTAGCCCAGGAGTCCGCTGTCCTTGTCCTTCGACAGCTCCCTCAGCATGCGTGGCATGGCCGTGAACGTCGGCCACCAACTCCGCACCGCGCGGAAGCTGTTGATCCGCATCCCGATGAGGAAGACGGTCACTCCGTCCTGCGACTCCGCCGTCATGCGCCCCTGAATCGGCTGCTTGCTCATTGCGGTCCCCCTTGCAAGGATCATTGGATAGTGGAGCTATCTACTGATTGGATAGTGCCACTCTCCAACGAAAGGCGCAAGGGAAATGAGACTGGCAGAGCTCAGCGAGCGCAGCGGCGTCCCCACCGCCACGATCAAGTACTACCTGCGTGAGCGACTGCTGCCGCCCGGCCGGCGGGTCAGCGCCACCCAGGCCGAGTACGACGAGGAGCACCTGCGCAGGCTCCGGCTGGTCCGGGCGCTGATCTCGGTCGGCGGGATACCTGTGGCCACCGCCCGTGAGGTTCTCGCCGCCGTCGCCGACGACACTCTCGACCACCACATGCGGCTCGGCGCCGCCGTATGGGCCCTCCCTCACGGCCCCGAGCCGGACGAGGAGGACACCGCCACGAAGACGGCCCGCCGGACCGCCGACGCGCTCCTGGACCGGCTCGGCTGGAACTTCAGCAGTGAGGTGGGCGCCGGATCACCGCCGTATCGGATGCTGGTCTCCGCGATCGCCACGATGCTGCGACTCGGCTACCCCTGCGATGTGGAGCAGCTGCTCCCCTACGCCGACAGCGCCGGCCAACTGGCGGTCAGCGACCTGGACTTGGTGGAGCGGTACGAGGCCGAGGAGGAGCAGGTGGAGGCCGCGGTGGCGTTCACCGTGCTGTACGAGCCGGTGCTGCTGAGCCTGCGCCGACTGGCCCAGGCCGAGGAGTCGAACCGTCGCTTCGGCTGAGACATGGCCTCGGGCGAGACATACGAGAAAGGCCCTCCCCTGCTGGGGAGGGCCTTCTCTTCACGTACCCCCGACCGGATTCGAACCGGCGCTACCGCCTTGAGAGGGCGGCGTGCTAGGCCGCTACACAACGGGGGCAAGATCTTGATCCATGGACTGGATCCGCTGGGCTACCAGGACTCGAACCTAGACTAAATGAACCAGAATCACTCGTGCTGCCAATTACACCATAGCCCATGGTGGTATAGACCAGTACCCCCGACCGGATTCGAACCGGCGCTACCGCCTTGAGAGGGCGGCGTGCTAGGCCGCTACACAACGGGGGCCCTAGCGATCCTGCATCGGTGTCATCGGGAGCGACCCTGGTGACACCGCGGGAAGGATCTGTACCCCCGACCGGATTCGAACCGGCGCTACTGCCTTGAGAGGGCAGCGTGCTAGGCCGCTACACAACGGGGGCTTTGCAGATGAGCTCTGCGAGCTGGCCTACCAGGACTCGAACCTAGACTAACTGAACCAGAATCAGTCGTGCTGCCAATTACACCATAGGCCACCAAAACTCAACCCCCCTGCGGGGGTTTTGTTCGGGTTGTGCGCTTTCGGTTCCGGGCTTTCGACCCGCTCCCGTCGGCGCAGGAAGAACATTACCTGAAGGTGGACGGCGCTCCAAAACGGGTATCCGGCCGCAGCAGGCCGGGCAGCTCCTCCAGACCGGTGATCCGGATCAGCTCCGGCCGGCCCCCGAGCCCGCCGCGATCCAGCCAGATGCCGGTCAGACCCGCCGCGACGGCTCCTCCCGCGTCGATGTCCGGCTGGTCTCCGACATACGCGACGTCCTGCGGCGCCAGCCCGAGCGCGTCGCACGCGGCGTGGAAGGCGGCGGCCTCGGGCTTGGCGATTCCCAGCTCGGCCGCGCACACGACCGCCTCGAAGCGGTCGCGTACGCCGAGCACCGTCAGCTTGCGGTGCTGGTTGTGGATCGAGGAGTTCGACAGGACGCCGTGCCGGAAGTCGGCAGCCAGCAGCTCCAGTACGGGCAGGGCGTCGGGGAAGAGCTGCCAGGCGGCCTCGTAGTGCGCGAGGTAGCGGGCGAACCACTCGTCGGCCTCGGCATCGCTCATGCCGAGCACCCCGAGAAAGTCCCGCACCCGGTCCCGCCGCTGCTCCTCGAAATCGACACCACCGGCCTCGAAGCGCCGCCAGTGGATCCGGGTGAGCTCCTTCCAACGAGCGAGGGCCTGGTCGACGGAGCCGTACCCGTTGACCAGGCCCTCGGCCTGAAGATGCCGCTCCATGCCGGTGCGGTCGGCGCCGGCATAGTCGAAGATCGTGTCGTCGATGTCCCAGAGGACGGCTCGGATCGGCATGATCCGAGGCTAGCCCCGACCCGGCCCCGGCTGGGGGCTCGGGGGTCATCCCCCGAAGAATGCAGCGCCGATGCCCCACAGGACGGCTCGGATCGGCATGATCCGAGGCTACGCCGGTCCAGTGACCGCCCCCACGGGACGACGAAGAGGCCTTGGGGGTCTGCCCTGTCCGGTGGATCTTGCTGGGCGCCGGCCTGGGCCCACCGGACAGGCCCTGGCCGCGGCCTCCGACAACGCCGGAGGGGCGGCAGCCGCACCGGCTGCCGCCCCTGAAGGCCGTACGGGATCCGCTTACTCCGCCAGCTTCGCCAGCGCCGCGTCGATGCGGGCCAGCGTGCGCTCCTTGCCCAGGATCTCCAGGGACTCGAAGAGCGGGAGACCCACCGTGCGGCCGGTGACCGCGACGCGGACCGGGGCCTGGGCCTTGCCGAGCTTGAGGCCGTGTGCCTCGCCCGCGGCCAGGACCGCCTCCTTCAGCGACTCCGGGCTCGTCCAGTCCGCGGCATCCAGCTTCTCGCGGGCGGTGCGCAGCAGGGCGTCCGAGCCCTCCTTCATCGCCTTCTGCCAGGACGCCTCGTCCTCGACCGGCTCCTTCAGGAAGAGGAAGTCGACATTGGCGGTGATGTCGGAGAGGACCGTGAGGCGGGTCTGGGCGTACGGGGCGATCGCCTCCCAGGCGGCCCGGTCGAAGTCCTCGGGTGCCCAGTTGGCGTGCGGGGCCGTCAGCCAGGGCTCGCAGGCCTCGGTGAACGCCTTCACATCGAGCCGGCGGATGTGGTCCGCGTTGATCGCCTCGGCCTTCTTCAGGTCGAAGCGGGCAGGGTTGGCGTTGACGTCCGCGACGTCGAACTTCTCGATCAGCTCGGCGACCGTGAAGATGTCCTGGTCGGCCGAGAACGACCAGCCCAGCAGGGAGAGGTAGTTGAGCAGGCCCTCCGGGAGGAAGCCGCGTTCCCGGTAGAGGTTGAGCGAGGCCTGCGGGTCACGCTTGGAGAGCTTCTTGTTGCCCTCGCCCATCACGTACGGCAGGTGACCGAAGGCCGGGATCTCCTTGGCGACGCCGAGTTCGATCAGCGCCTTGTAGAGCGCGATCTGGCGCGGGGTGGAGGACAGCAGGTCCTCACCGCGCAGCACGTGCGTGATCTCCATCAGCGCGTCGTCGACGGGGTTGACGAGCGTGTAGAGGGGGGCTCCGCTGGCCCGGACGATGCCGTAGTCCGGCACATTCTCCGGGGTGAAGGTGAGCTCGCCGCGGACCAGGTCGGTGAAGGTGATCGGCTCGTCGGGCATCCGGAAGCGGACGATCGCCTCGCGGCCCTCGCGCACGTAGACGGCCTTCTGCTCCTCGGTCAGGTCGCGGCAGTGGCCGTCGTAGCCGGACGGCCTGCCGGCGGCGCGGGCGGCCTCGCGGCGCTGGTCCAGTTCGGTAACGCTGCAGTAGCAGTGGTACGCGTAGCCACCGGCGAGCAGCTTCTGCGCGATGTCCTTGTAGAGGTCCATGCGCTGCGACTGGCGGTACGGGGCGTGCGGGCCACCGATCTCGGGGCCCTCGTCCCAGTCGAGGCCGAGCCAGCGCATCGAGTCGAGCAGCTGGTTGTACGACTCCTCGGAGTCGCGGGCCGCGTCGGTGTCCTCGATACGGAAGACCATGGTGCCCTGGTGGTGCCGGGCGAACGCCCAGTTGAACAGGGCGGTGCGGACCAGGCCCACATGGGGGTTGCCGGTCGGCGAGGGACAGAAACGTACGCGGATCGCGTTAGCCACGCTTGATCACCTTGTTGGTGAGAGTGCCGATGCCTTCGATGGTGACGGCGACTTCGTCGCCGACGTTGAGGGGGCCGACCCCGGCGGGGGTGCCGGTGAGGATGACGTCCCCGGGAAGGAGCGTCATGGCCTCCGTGATGTGGACGACCAGGTCCTCGATGGAGCGGATCATGTCGCTCGTACGACCCAGCTGTCGCTGCTCGCCGTTGACCGTGCACTGGATGGCGAGGCCCTCGGCGATCGCGGCCGGGTCGAGGCCCGTCTCCACCCAGGGGCCGAGCGGGCACGAGGTGTCGAAGCCCTTGGCGCGGGCCCACTGCTTCTCGCGCTTCTGGGCGTCGCGCGCGGTCACGTCGTTGGCGCAGGTGTAGCCGAAGATGACGTCCTTCACGCGTTCGCGCGGGACCTCGCGGCACATGCGGCCGATCACGACGGCGAGCTCGGCCTCGTGGTGCAGCTCGTTGGAGAAGGAGGGGTACTCGATCGCGTCGCCGGAGCCGATCACCGAGGTGGTGGGCTTGAAGAAGGCGACCGGGACCTCGGGCACCTCGTTGCCGAGCTCCGCCGCGTGCTCCGCATAGTTGCGGCCGATGGCCACGACCTTGTTGGGGAGGACGGGCGGCAGCAGCCGGACCTTGCTCAGCGGGACCTTCGTGCCCGAGAGCTCGAAGTCCGTGTAGGGAATGCCCTTGATGATGTCGAGGACGAGACCGGACGGCTCGCCGGTTCCCTCCCCCTCGACCGCGCCGAAGGCGACATTGCCGTCGATGGAGAATCTGGCGATGCGCACGGGTGCCTCGCGCCCCTCTACTTCCGCTGGCTGGAGTCTGACGCTCCAGGCTAACGCGCGAGAGGGGCCCGACCTCCCGTATTACTGCGCCACCGGGGCGTCCATGAGGGTGGTACGGCGGGGGTTGGCGGTCCGGGCGGGGAGTTCGGCCGACTGTTCCGGCTGGACCTCTCGCTGCAGCTCGTCGGCGTCCTCGAGGTGCGCCAGCGTCGTGCGGCGGGGGTTGGCTATGTTGCGGAACATCATCGTCGTCTTCATCGCTCGCCTAGTCAGAGTGCCGTTGCTTGTAAAGCGTCAGGCTAAACATCCAATTGCCTGCGAAAGCATGGGGGACTCAACGATCTCCATGTGAGTTTGCTCACGGCTTGGCGGTTAATTCCGTCATTTCGGACAGCCAGAGACCCCACTAGAAACGGACATTGCATAACTGAATGAGTCATTCCGCTCCTGATCATGTCGACTGGGACACCCCCCACCCCTAAGCGACTCGTCCGTAAATGCCCGATTGATCCGCGATCACTTTCTACGGTTTGTGACACGTTGCTCACAACGTGTCACTCAGGTCACAGCCCGGTACACGGCTCTTGTTGGAGATCCGGCACTGTGCTGGAATTCCACGCACCGCCGCGGGTTTCAGGCCGGCGCGCAGGGGGCGCAACGCAGCGCCGAGTGGCGGCGGGAAGGGGGAGAAGCGCCGGTCACTCCACGACCACCATGGGGCGCCTCCACCGCCCCACGACGCCGACACCGTCCCGCCGTTCTGCGGAGGGACGCCTGGTCCAGAGGTTGCGACGCTAGTGCAGGGACGATTCAAGAGGGATGGCAGCGCTGCGGCTGAACAGGAGTCGCACGGCGGGACCGACCGCGGCTCCTCGCCCCAGCACACCCAGAACCAGGGCCCGGCGGGCGATGGCGGTGATCGCGGGCAGCGCTCCGGTGCGAGCGCTCCGGCCGCTCCCGAGCCCACGGACCGCCCCAAGTCCAAGTCCAAGTCCAAGAGCCCGTCCGACACAGGCTCGCGAATAGCCCTGCGCAACTGGCGCATCAGCACCCGACTGGTCTCCCTGCTCGCACTCCCCGTCGTCGCGGCGACCACGCTGGGCGGACTCCGTATCAACGAGTCCATGAGCGACATCGAGCAGCTCGACCACATGCAGCTGCTCACGAAGCTGACCAAGGAAGCGACCGCCCTCGCCGAGGCGCTCCAGAAGGAGCGCGACCACGCGGCCGGCCCGATGTCCCACCAGGGCGATGTGTCGCAGTTCGACGTCGCCCAGCCCCGCAAGGACACCGACCGCAAGCGGGCGTCGTTCCTCGCCGCGACCGTCAGCATCGGTGACACCTCGGGCGACGACGCGCTGGAGAGCATCCACTCCAACGTCAGCCAGATCGCCCAGCAGGTCAACACGATCAACGAGATCCGCAAGGACGCCTACGACAAGGGCGTCACGCACTCGCAGACAGTCACCCAGTACAGCCGTCTGATCGAGTCGCTGCTCAGCCTGTCCCAGGACATGGCCCAGGCGACCAACAACCCGGACATGATCAAGCGGACCCGTGCGCTGGCCGCGTTCTCCTCCGCCAAGGAGTACGCGTCGATCCAGCGGGCGATCATCGCCGCCGCGCTCCCCTCGACCGCCAACTCGGTCGGCAGCATGACGGAGAACGACCGCCTCACCGGTGAGGACGCCCGGACCAACGAGGGCACCGAACTGGACTCCTTCAAGCGGATCTACTCCGGACTCGGCGGTGACGTCGAGGAGCTGACGAAGCCGCTCGAGGACGGCAACACCGAGATCTCCGAGGCCAACGACTACGCGACCCGGGTACTGCGCACTCCGGGTGGTCTCGAGCGCGGGGAGCGCCGCACCTACAAGGACTGGACCGACCAGGCCGACACCAAGATCGACGCGATGAACACCATCGAGAAGACGCTTCTCGGTGAGATGGAGAGCAAGGCCCGCGAGCTCAAGCAGGAGTCGCAGCAGGACGCCATCATCAACGGTGCGCTGATCCTGGTCGTGCTCGGTGTGTCGCTCGTCGGCGCCTTCGTCGTGGCGCGCTCCATGATCCGCTCGCTGCGCCGGCTGCAGGACACGGCCACCAAGGTCGCCCAGGACCGCCTGCCCGAACTGGTCAAGCAGCTCTCCGAGTCCGACCCGCAGGACGTCGACACCACCGTCGAGTCCGTCGGTGTGCACTCCCGGGACGAGATCGGCAAGGTGGCCGCGGCCTTCGACGACGTGCACCGCGAGGCGGTCCGCCTAGCCGCCGAGCAGGCCCTGCTGCGGGGCAACGTCAACGCGATGTTCACCAACCTCTCGCGCCGCTCCCAGGGTCTTATCCAGCGTCAGCTGTCGCTGATCTCCGAGCTGGAGTCCCGCGAGGCCGACCCGGACCAGCTGTCCTCCCTCTTCAAGCTGGACCACCTCGCGACCCGTATGCGCCGTAACGGCGAAAACCTCCTCGTCCTCGCGGGCGAGGAGCCGGGCCGCCGCTGGACCCGGCCCGTCCCGCTCGTCGACGTGCTCCGTGCCGCCGCCTCCGAGGTGGAGCAGTACGAGCGCATCGAACTGGCCGCGGTCCCGGCGACCGAGGTCGCCGGCCGCGTCGTCAACGACCTCGTGCACCTCCTCGCCGAGCTGCTGGAGAACGCCACCTCGTTCTCCTCTCCGCAGACCAAGGTCCGGGTGACCGGTCACGCGCTGCCGGACGGCCGCGTCCTGGTCGAGATCCACGACACCGGTATCGGCCTCTCCCCCGAGGACCTGGCCGCGATCAACGAGCGGCTCGCGTCGCCGCCGACCGTGGACGTCTCGGTCTCCCGCCGCATGGGTCTGTTCGTGGTCGGCCGCCTGTCTCTGCGGCACGGCATCCGGATCCAGCTCCGTCCCTCCGACTCCGGTGGTACGACCGCGCTGGTCATGCTCCCTGTCGATGTGGCGCACGGTGGCAAGAAGCCCCAGGCCAAGCCCGGTGCCGGTGGCCAGGGCGCGGTACCGCAGGGGCCCGCGGGCGGCGGTCGCCTGACCGGCGGTCCGGGCTCGGCCGGTGGCGGCCGTGCCGGTCTCGGCAGCGGTCCTTCGGCCGGCTCCGGCGGGCTGCTGGGCGCCGGTGCGCCGCGCGGCCAGGTCGGCGCCGGATCGGCTCCGCGTGCGGCCCTTCCCGCGCGCGACGGTGCTCCCTTCCAGGGCGGCCCGGGACAGGACGCCTCGCACCAGGACTTCTCCCGTCAGAGCGGCGCTCCCGCGGGTGGGTTCGGCGCGGACAGCGGCCGCGGGCGGCAGGGTGCCACTTCGGCACCGGGCGCGCAGGACCGTAACGAATCACGTCAGTCCGGGCTGACCGGCCAGGGCGGCCGTGGCCGCAGCTCCGGCCGGCACACCGCCCAGGCGGGCGGCGACCGCGGCCGTCAGCTGCCGTCGTCCGGTGCCCCGCGCGCCGAGCTGCCCGGCAACGGCCCGCAGGCACCGCGCCCGCAGGCCACCAGCTGGGGCAACGAGCAGCCGTCGGCCCCGCAGCAGCGTCCGCCGCTCGACGCCCCGCGCGGCCACGAGGAGCCCGAGACCACCGGCCAGTTCGCCCGTCCGATGGGCGCGGCGGACCGGCAGGGCCCCGGCTCCACGGCCGAGTTCGCGCGGCCCGACTACAACGGCCCCCGCCCCGGTGGACAGGACCCGGCGGCCACGGAGCAGTTCGCGCGTCCGGACTTCGGGGGCGCCTCCCCCGCCGGAGGCTACGGCGGACAGCAGCGTCCCGCGGCGCCCGCGCCCGGTCAGCCGGGAGCCCCGCGCCAGCGCGGCCGGGACACCGCCGATTTCGGCGCCCCGCGTCCGCCCGCCGCGAGCCTGCCCCCGCAGCCGCAGCCGGAGGCACTGCCGCCGGCCGGCCCGGGGGACGGCCGTACGCCGCTGTACGACACGCTGGAGACGAACTGGTTCCACGGCGGCCCGGGCGGACAGGCCGGCGGGGGCGCGCAGCCCCCTGCCGCACCGCAGCAGCCGCCCGCCGGGCGTCCTGCCCAGGCGATGCCGCCGCGCCGTCCGGCCGGTGGTCCCGCGGGCCAGCAGGGCCAGGCCGGGCAGACCGGCCAGCACAACGCGAGCGGTGCCGCCTGGCGCACCTCGCCCAACGACGAGCTGGTGCGCCAGGCCGAGCGGGTCCGCAAGCCCGCGGCCGGCGGTATCACCACCTCGGGCCTGCCCAAGCGGGTGCCGCGCGCCAACCTGGTGCCCGGGACCGCTCAGGAGCAGAACCACCAGTCCGGTCCTCAGGTCTCCCGCGCTCCCGATGACGTTCGGGGCCGGCTGACCAATCTCCGTCGGGGAATCCAGCAAGGTCGTCAGGCGGGCGGCTCCGGCAACACCGGCAGCTTCAACGTCGGCCCCAATCACCAGCAGGAGCGTTAGTTGAGCCCGATGAGCCAGGCGGCGCAGAATCTGAACTGGTTGATCACCAACTTTGTGGACAACACCCCTGGGGTGTCCCACACCGTGGTGGTCTCCGCCGACGGACTCCTGCTGGCGATGTCCGAGGGGTTCCCCCGTGACCGAGCCGACCAGCTGGCGGCCGTCGCATCCGGTCTGACCTCGCTGACCGCGGGCGCGTCCCGCATCTTCGAGGGCGGGCCCGTCAACCAGACGGTGGTGGAGATGGAGCGCGGGTTCCTCTTCATCATGTCGGTCTCGGACGGCTCTTCGCTGGCCGTGCTCGCCCACCCCGACTGCGACATCGGTCTCGTGGGATACGAGATGGCCCTGCTGGTCGACCGTGCCGGAACTGTCCTCACCCCGGACCTGCGTGCCGAGCTCCAGGGAAGTCTGCTGCACTAGAACCCCCCTCAGGAAGCCTGCCGCACAATGGTGTGCGCCCCAGGTACAGCCCCGGTACCCCTCATACCGCCTACTCACCGTCAGGCCGCCCCATCCGGCCCCCCACCGGCCCAGTCAGACGGCACAGCCGACCACTTGCTGTCACGCCCGGAGGATTCATGACCCCGCCCCCCGCCTCTCACGATCCGTACGGTGTCTCCATGGACGCCGACTACGGACTTGAAGGCGACCAGCCGCTGGTTCGTCCATATGCGATGACCGGCGGCCGGACCCGGCCGCGCTACCAGCTCGCCATAGAGGCGCTGGTCAGCACCACGGCCGACCCCGCGCACCTCGCGACCCTGCTGCCGGAGCATCAGCGGATCTGCCACCTGTGCCGCGAGGTCAAGTCGGTGGCGGAGGTGTCGGCGCTGCTGTCGATGCCGCTCGGTGTGGCCCGGATCCTCGTGGCCGATCTCGCGGAGGCAGGGATGGTGGCGATCCACCAGCCGGGCAACGGAGAGGCCGGCGGCACGCCGGACGTGACACTGCTCGAAAGGGTGCTCAGTGGACTTCGCAAGATCTAGCGGCGGAGCTGCCCGCTCAACCACCAGCGCGAAGATCGTGGTGGCGGGCGGCTTCGGCGTGGGCAAGACCACGTTCGTCGGCGCCGTCTCGGAGATCAACCCGCTGCGTACCGAGGCCGTCATGACGTCCGCGTCGGCCGGCATCGACGACCTCACCCACACCGGAGACAAGACCACCACCACGGTGGCCATGGACTTCGGCCGCATCACCCTCGACCAGGACCTCATCCTCTACCTGTTCGGCACCCCCGGACAGGACCGGTTCTGGTTCATGTGGGACGACCTCGTCCGCGGCGCCATCGGCGCCGTCGTCCTCGTCGACACCCGCAGACTCGCCGACTGCTTCCCCGCAGTCGACTACTTCGAGAACAGCGGCCTGCCCTTCGTCGTGGCTCTCAACGGCTTCGAGGGACACCAGCCCTACACCCCCGACGAGGTCCGCGAAGCGCTCCAGATCGGCCCCGATACGCCGATCATCACCACCGACGCCCGCCACCGCGCCGACGCCAAGAGCGCCCTCATCACCCTCGTCGAACACGCACTCATGGCCCGCCTCAAGTAGTGTTGGTCGTACGGCAGTTGTCGTATACCCGGGTAAGGCGGACCGTGTTCCTTTGACACGGTCCGCCTCCGTGTTCATAACGTTTCGACAGAGAATTGACCGGGCTCGGACACCCGATGCATTCGGCTGGTATCACTGCGCTCACATAGGCCCCACAATTTGACTGGTCTCGCTCTTTATGCCCGTTTTATCTGCGGCTTGGAGCACTCGGAACGGCCGATTGCCGCTGTTTGGAACCGACCGGCCTGGCGTGCTGAAATCGACGAACTCGTGAGTAGTACGGCCCTGAACAATAAACGGCACAACGTAGGTGCCGACGCCGAGAGGTTGTTGGTCGAGTGAGGCGAAGCAAGACGAGCTCCGCAGAGCAGCAGGCGCGGGGCAACTTCACCCCGCCCCCGCGTGCAGCGGCATCGCCTGCGGATGTACAGCCCGTGGCGCAACCCACCACTGGCAGCTCCAGCAAGCTGTCCCCCCGCAACTGGCGCGTGCCCACCAGGCTGAACGCGATCCTCCTCATACCCGTGCTGGTCGGCCTCGTCATGGGCGGCTTCCAGGTCAAGGGATCGATCGACACCTGGAACGAGGCACAGGACGCCGAGAAGACGGCGCTCATCGTGCGCGCCGCCTCGGAGTACGGCCAGGCCCTGCTCAACGAGCGCGACCTCACCGCCCAGCCGCTGCTGGAGGGCAAGGGCGCGGACAACGAGGTCGTCAAGGCGGCCCGCGCGACGACCGACGCCGCGAAGCTGAAGTTCGACGCGGCCGTCAGGAACATGCCGGAGAAGCAGGGCCTCGAGCGCCGCCTCCAGCTCTTCCGCGCGGAGGAGCCGAAGCTCGACGGACTCCGCAAGCTCGCCTACACCCCCAAGCTGGAGACCGCGGAGAAGTCCAGGGGCAACCCCAACGACCCCGACGACGACAAGCCCGGACCGGTCGGCACGCAGGAGGGCTACACGCTCGTCCAGCACTCGCTGATGGAGTTCTCCAACGAGCTCGGGCTCGGCACCGGCAACGTCACGAGCTACGGCCGCATGGTGTACGCGATCCAGCTGGCCAAGGCCGCCGAATCGCTGCAGCGCTCCATCGGCATGGAGCTGCTGATCAAGCCGAACAGCAAGAAGTCCATCAAGGCCGGTCAGACGATCGCCTTCTCCTCGTACGCCTACCTGGAGGGCATCGCCCTCGCCGAGTACGTCTCCGGTGGTACTGCGGAGGACACCGAGAAGCTGCAGACCGTCATGCGCCGCAAGTCGGAGGAGGGCGCCAAGACGCTCGCCGCCGCCGCCCAGCAGGCCGCCGCCGCCAATGTGCCGTTCAAGGCCCCGCCGAACGCGAACGGATCCGTCTACGACGGTATGGTCGGCGCGATCAGCAAGGGCGGCGACCCCGAGGAGCTCGCCCAGGAAGGCGTGACGTCGAAGGTCTGGATGGCCGCCGCCACCGCCAAGTTCGACGGCTACAGCGAGGTCGAGAAGGACCTCGTCGACAAGTCCGTGGCCGAGGCCGCGCGGATCTCCGACGACGCCAAGACCGACGCCGTCGTCAACGGTCTGATCGTCATCATCGCCCTGCTCACCGCGTTCATCCTGGCCGGCATGGTGGCCCGCCAGATGAGCCGCTCGATGCGCCAGCTGCGCACCGCCGCCTTCGGCATCGCCGAGCAGCGCCTGCCGATGCTGGTCGACCAGCTGTCCCGTACCGAGCCGGGCCGTGTCGACACCCGCGTCCAGCCGATCCCGATCGACACCCAGGACGAGATCGGCGAGGTCGCCCGCGCCTTCGACCAGGTCCACCGCGAGGCCGTCCGGCTCGCGGCCGAGCAGGCCATGCTGCGGGGCAACGTCAACGCGATCTTCACCAACCTCTCGCGCCGCAACCAGTCGCTGATCGAGGGCCAGCTGACCCTGATCACCGACCTGGAGAACAACGAGGCCGACCCGGACCAGCTGGAGAACCTCTTCAAGCTGGACCACCTCGCGACCCGTATGCGCCGCAACGGTGAGAACCTCCTCGTCCTCGCCGGCGAGGAGCCCGGCCGCCGCTGGAACCAGCCGGTTCCGCTGGTGGACGTGCTGCGCGCCGCCTCGTCCGAGGTGGAGTCGTACGAGCGCATCGAGCTCACCGGTGTCCCGGAGTCCGAGATCCACGGCCAGGCCGTGACCGACCTCGTGCACCTCCTCGCCGAGCTGCTGGAGAACGCCACGACGTTCTCCTCACCGCAGACCAAGGTTCGCGTCACCGCAACGAGGCTCCCTGACGGTCGGGTCATGATCGAGATCCACGACAAGGGCATCGGCCTGACCGCGGAGGACTTCGCGGACATCAACCACAAGCTGGCCAACCCGCCGACGGTGGACGCTGCGGTCTCGCAGCGCATGGGCCTCTTCGTGGTCGGCCGCCTCGCCGACCGGCACGGCATCCGCGTCCAGCTGCGCCCCTCGGGCGAGCAGGCCGGTACGACGTCGCTGGTCATGCTTCCGGATGCGATCACCCACGGTGGTGGCGGCGAGGCGCTTCCTGAGGACGACTTCACCGTGTCCCAGATCATCCCGCAGCAGCAGGCCTTCCAGCCCGCCCCGATGCGTACCGCGGCGGAGCTCGGCTTCGACGACTCCCGCTACGAGCAGGCTCCGGGCGAGGACCGCCAGCTGGACCCGGTGAACCGCTCGCTGATGCGCGAGGAGCGCCGTGCGGCGCTGGAGTCGCAGGCCCAGGGCGGCGACCGCCCACTGTTCCGCGACGAGGCCCAGCAGGGCTACGGCGAGCAGGACGGCTACGCCGGGGAGCAGTACGAGCAGGGCTACGCGACGCAGGAGCCGCAGGCCGCGTACGAGCAGAACGGGTACGACCAGAACGGCTACGACCAGAACGGCTACGACCAGAACGGCTACGAGCAGAGCGGCTACGAGCGGGGCGGTTACGACCGTGACGGCTTCGAGGGCAACGGCTACGACCGCACTGGTGAGTTCCAGGTTTCCGGCGGTTACACCGAGCCTCGGGAGCAAGCCTATGCGGAGGCTGGTTACGACGCTCCGCAGGGCTCGCAGCCGCAGTACGACGACCAGTTCGCCCCCCAGTCCCACCAGGGAGAGTGGGCGGATCAGGGCGCGTACCAGGGTGCGTACGAACCGGAGTACCGAACGGATGCGGAATCTGCTCCCGGCGGTCCCGCGAACGCCTCCGAGCGCGTAGGCTTCGACCGTCCGGGTCCGGCCTCGAACACCAGCCATCTGACCGACGCCGGTCTGCCGCGCCGCGGCAGCAGCCAGCAGGGCCAGCAGGGCCAGCAGTCCCGGAGTACCAACACCGGACAGGCAGGACAGCCCAGGCAGGCCCCCCAGGCACCGCAGGGCGGGCAGGCGGAGGGGGACGGCTCCGGCGACTGGCGCTCGAAGAACGACGAGCGCTGGCAGCGGGCCGAGAAGCTCCGCGAGCCCAAGGCGGGCGGAGTCACCCCGTCCGGCCTTCCCCGGCGGGTTCCCAAGGCCAACCTGGTCGAGGGCACGGCGGAGCAGACCCCGCAGGGTGGCCCCCAGGTTTCCCGCGCCCCTGAGGACGTGCGTGGCAGGTTGAGCAACCTGCGACGCGGTGTCCAGAAGGGACGCAGCGCGGGAACGGACACGAACGGATCGGGCTTCGGCCCGGGCAGTACCTACAACCAGGAGCGTTAGTGTGAGCCCGATGAGCCAGGCGGCGCAGAATCTGAACTGGTTGATCACCAACTTCGTGGACAACACCCCTGGGGTGTCCCACACCGTGGTGGTCTCCGCCGACGGACTCCTGCTGGCGATGTCCGAGGGGTTCCCCCGCGACCGAGCCGACCAGCTGGCGGCCGTCGCATCCGGTCTGACCTCGCTGACCGCGGGCGCGTCCCGCATCTTCGAAGGCGGCGCGGTCAATCAGACCGTTGTGGAGATGGAGCGCGGCTTCCTCTTCATCATGTCCATCTCGGACGGCTCTTCGCTGGCCGTGCTCGCCCACCCCGAGGCCGACATCGGTCTCGTGGGCTACGAGATGGCCCTCCTGGTCGACCGTGCCGGTACTGTCCTCACCCCGGACCTGCGTGCCGAACTCCAGGGAAGTCTTCTCAACTAACAGACAGGCAGTGCGTTTCTCGCCACCGCACCATAGGGTGCGGTGGCGCGGCTCCACAGGGACTTGGACCGGCGTACGGCACTCGGAGGAGGAAGAACAGTGGCAACACCCCCAGGCGGACACCCATATGACGGTGCTCAGCAGTCTCCGGGTGAGCAGGGTCAGAACCGCTTCAACTTTCCCTCCGCACCGAGCAGAAGCGACGGCCCGCAGCCGTACCAGAGGCCGCAGCAGCCGTACGACCCGTCGTACAACCAGCCGCAGGCTCCCCGCATCCAGCCGGTGCAGCCTCGGCGGTCCCCCGAGCCGGCACCTGCCTCGGGCAGCCACAACCCGTTGGTCCGCCCGTACGCGATGACCGGCGGCCGGACCCGGCCGCGCTACCAGCTCGCCATCGAGGCACTGGTCAGCACCACGGCCGACCCCGCACGGCTGCAAGGGCAGTTGCCCGAGCACCAGCGGATCTGCCGGCTGTGCTTCGAGATCAAGTCGGTGGCTGAGATCTCGGCCCTTCTCTCCATTCCCCTCGGCGTTGCCCGGATCCTCGTAGCCGACCTGGCGGAGGCCGGACTTGTCGCCATCCACCAGCCCGGCGGCGACGAGGCCGCCGGCGGCCAGCCAGACGTGACACTGCTCGAAAGGGTGCTCAGTGGACTTCGCAAGCTCTAGCGGCGGTGCAGCCCGCTCAACCACCAGCGCGAAGATCGTGGTGGCGGGCGGCTTCGGCGTGGGCAAGACCACGTTCGTCGGCGCCGTCTCGGAGATCAACCCGCTGCGTACCGAGGCCGTCATGACGTCCGCGTCGGCCGGCATCGACGACCTCACCCACACCGGAGACAAGACCACCACCACGGTGGCCATGGACTTCGGCCGCATCACCCTCGACCAGGACCTCATCCTCTACCTGTTCGGCACCCCCGGACAGGACCGGTTCTGGTTCATGTGGGACGACCTCGTCCGCGGCGCCATCGGCGCCGTCGTCCTCGTCGACACCCGCAGACTCGCCGACTGCTTCCCCGCAGTCGACTACTTCGAGAACAGCGGCCTCCCCTTCGTCATCGCCCTCAACGGCTTCGACGGACACCAGCCCTACACCCCCGACGAGGTCCGCGAAGCGCTCCAGATCGGCCCCGACGCGCCGATCATCACCACCGACGCCCGCCACCGCGCCGACGCCAAGAGCGCCCTCATCACCCTCGTCGAACACGCACTCATGGCCCGCCTGCGGTAGGCCGTGTCCGGATCCCTGTCCGGCCGTAAGGAAAGGGCCTCGCACTCCTGCCGGAGTGCGGGGCCCTTTCGGATCGGTCCGGTCCGGTGCTCGACCGTCACCGGGGGAGTTGACAGCCCCAAAGTGTGAGTGGTTTATTACTCACATGGCAACGACAAGGACGCGACAGCTCTCCACGGCCGACGCGCGCCGCGGCGAGGTCCTGGCCACCGCGGCACGGGTCTTCGCGGCACGCGGGTACTACGGCACCTCCACGACCGAGGTGGCCAGGGGCGCCGGGATCTCCCAGGCGTATCTGTACCGGCTCTTCCCCGACAAGGAAGCACTGTTCGTGGCCGTCGTCGAGAACTGCTCCCGGCTGATCCGGGAGCGGCTGGCCGAGGCGGCCGCGGAGACCGCGAGTGTCGAGCCGGCTGCCGTGCTGGACGCGATGGGCGATGCGTACGCGCATCTGATCGCGGACCGGGACGACCTGCTCAGGGTTCTGATGCACGCGAACTGTGCGGCGAGCGAGCCGGCGATCCAGTCGGCTGTGCAGGCGCTGTACGCGCGACTGGTGGAGTACGTCCGGTCCGCGTCCGGCGCACCTGACGAGCTGGTCCAGGCTTTCTTCGCCAGGGGCTTTCTCTGCAATGTCGCCGTCTCCATCGGCGCGACGGAGCTGGACGCACCGTGGACGAGGACGCTGCTGGCGGGCCTCCACCACTACTGAAGCACCCCCGAGGAGCGGCCGCGGCGACGCGGCCTCTTCTTCGTCCCAAGTAGTGAGTGATTGACCACTCTTTTCTGAGGAGGAGGGATGACAGCGATGACGGCACGGCCATCGGAAGCAGAGGAAGCAGAGGAAGCAGAGAGCTCGGAGGAACCGGACGGAGCCCGGGGAGTACGGGCAGTACGCCGGGGCCCCGCTCTCGCGGCGCTCGCGACGGCTCAGTTCCTCGTCGTACTGAGCACCTCGATCGTGAATGTGGCCCTGCCGTCGATCCGCGACGGCCTGCAGATGTCCCCCACCGCGCTCTCCTGGGTGGTCAACGCCTACGTCCTGGCCTTCGGCGCGCTGCTGCTGCTCGGTGGACGGCTCTCCGATCTGCTGGGCCGCCGCCGGGTGTTCACCGCGGGCATGGCCGTGTTCGGGCTCGCCGCACTGGCATCGGCTCTCGCCCCCTCGGCGCCGGTCCTCATCGCGGCCCGTGCGGTCCAGGGCGCGGGTGCCGCGCTCCTCGCGCCCGCCGCGCTCGCCCTGCTCCTGACCGTGTTCCCGCCAGGACCCGGCAGGGGCAGGGCCCTCGGGGCGTGGGGCGCGGTCTCCGGGGCGGGCGGTGCTGCCGGGGTGCTGCTGAGCGGGGTGCTCACCGAACTGTACGGCTGGCCGGCGGTGTCCCTCGTCTCCGTGCCGGTCACGGCCGCATCCCTCGCCGCGACGCTCGTCCTGGTACCGGCCACCAGGCCCATCGGCGGCGAGGTCGACGTCCTCGGCGCGGTCACCTCGACCGCCGGGCTCACCGCACTCGCCTACGCCCTCACCGCGCAGCAACTCGTCGCGGGGGTGGCCGGAGTGAGCCTCCTTGCCCTCTTCGCCGTACGGCAGGTCAGGGCCCGCACACCCCTCGTACCGCCGCGGCTGCTGCGTACGGGCAGGGTCGCCGCAGCCAACATCGCCATGACACTGCTCGGCGCGGTCTGGGTGGGTCTGTTCTACTTCCTGCCGCTCTATCAGCAACGGATCCTCGGATACGGACCGTTGGACGCCGGGCTCACGCAACTCCCGCTCGCTCTCACGGTCGTCGCCGGTTCCGTGCTCGCGTCCCGGCTGCCCGCCCGTGCCGGAACTCCCGCCGCGCTCGCCGTTCTCACGCTCGGACTCGTGTGGTTGTCCCTGGCACCGGACGACGGCTCGTTCGCCGTCCATCTCCTCGGCCCCTCACTGCTCATCGGCGCGGGCCTCGGGGTCGCCTTCGTACGGCTCACCGCGCTGTCCACCGAAGGCGTGCCGGCGACCGACTCCGGAATCGCCGGCGGCCTGATCAACACCACCCGGCAGCTCGGCGGGGCACTGGGCCTCGCCCTGATGACCGCCATCGCCCCCGCGGCGGCCGACCACGGCGCCGCTTTCGCAACCGCCGCGGCACTCGCCGCGCTGGCCACCTGCACCACCACGTTCACGATCAACCGGAGGAAGCAGTCATGACCGTCGAGTCCACCACCAAGCCGTACGTCTCCGGGCACTACACCCCCGTCGTCGACGAGATCACCGCCCACGAGCTGACCGTCCACGGCACCATCCCGCCCGAGCTGAGCGGCCGCTACTTCCGCAACGGCCACAACCCCAAGCCCGGCTCCACGCCCACCCACTGGTTCAAGGGCAGCGGAATGATCCACGGTCTGCGCCTGCGGGAGGGCCGCGCCGAGTGGTACCGCAACCGCTGGGTCCGCACGCCCGCCCTCGACGGCGTCCCGTACATGGGCGCCGACGGTGTCCCCGACCTCACGGCCAGCGACGCCGCAACCCACGTCATCGAGCACGCGGGCCGCATCCTGGCGCTGCAGGAAGTGAACCTGCCGTACGAGCTGACGTCCGAGCTCGACACCGTCGGCGCGTTCGACTTCGGCGGCAGGCTGAAGACCGCGATGACCGCGCACCCGAAGACCGACCCGGTCACCGGTGAGCTGCACTTCTTCGGCTACGGACCCTTCCCTCCCCATCTGGCCTACTACGTGGCCGACGCCAAGGGCGAGATCGTGCGCGCCGAGGTCGTGGACGGGGCCGGGCCGTCCCTGATGCACGACTTCGGCATCACCCGCCACCACGTCATCTGGCTCGACCTGCCGGTCGTCTTCAACCCGGCCGAACAGTCCGGCATCCCGTACCGCTGGAGCGACTCCTACACCCCGCGCATCGGCGTCATGCCGCGGTCCGGGTCCGCGGTGGTGAAGTGGTTCGACGTCGAGCCGGGCGCGCTGCTGCACGTGGCGAACGCCTACGAGGACGAGCGCGGCCGGATCGTACTGACCGGCCCGCGCTACGACCGCGGCGCCTGGGAGCAGACCTGGAAGTGGTGGGTGGGCGCGCCCGGTTACGCCCCCGAGCCGATGGTCGGCGCCACGCCGCACCGCTGGATCCTCGACCCGGCGACGGGCAGGGCGACGGAGGAGCCGGTCGACGACCTCGTCACCGAGTTCCCGACCATCAACGAGGACATGACCGGTCTCCCCCACCGCTTCGACTACTCCGTCGCTTTCCCCGGCTCCGGTCTCGGTGAATACGCGATCGTCAAGCACGACCACGCCACCGGCATCCGGGAACTGGTACCGATGGGCCGTGGCAGGATGCCCGGCGAGGCGGTCTTCGTACCCGCCGAGGGTGCGAGCCGCGAGGACGACGGGTATCTGCTCACCGTCGTCAGCGATCTGGAACAGGACGCCTCGCAGCTGCTGATCCTCGACGCGTCGGTGCCGGCGGGAGCCCCGGTCGCCACGGTGGAGCTGCCCCGCCGCGTCCCGTCCGGTATCCACGGCTCGTGGATCGCCGATGCCGACCTCACCGCCGACGACGAGATCCAGGGTGGTGCCGCATGATCACCACCCGTCACGAGATCACCGTCGACGCACCGGTCGAGACGGTCTGGCGCCTGCACACCGACATCGCCGGCTGGCCCACCTGGAACTCCGGCATCGACAGGGCCGAGCTCTCCGGGGAGCTGAAGGCCGGAGCCTCGTTCCGCTGGCTCACCCACGGGCTGGACATCACGTCGACGGTCTCAACGCTGGAACCCTTCCGGCACATCGCCTGGGGCGGTCCCACCTCCGGCATCGACGGGGTCCACCACTGGACCCTGGAGCCCGCGGAGAACGGCGGCACGAGGGTCGTCACAGAGGAGTCCTGGTCGGGCGCGCCCGTCGACGCGGACCCGGAGGGCATGCGTGCGGCACTGGACCAGTCGCTGGTCGCCTGGCTGAGGGACCTCAAGCAGGCGGCGGAGGCGGCTGCGTAGCCCACGGCCCACAGCAAGGACGGCGGGGGGGGGGGGGGGGGGGGGGGGGGGGGGGGGGGCGTGGGGGGGGGGGGGGGGGGGGGGGGGGGGGGGGGGGGGGGGGGGGGGGGGAGGGGGGGGGGC
>NZ_JBWKDT010000010.1:0-847 GCF_056435785.1 Streptomyces sp. NPDC043870 | reverse complement strand
TGCTCCTCGGGGTGGAGCCCCGAGGAAGCCGGGCGGAGCCTCCCCTCCCCCCCCCCCCCCCCAAAAAAACCCCCCCCCCCCCCCCCCCCCCCCCCCCCCCCCCCGCCGTCGTGGTGCGCGCGGGGGCGACGGGCCGTGTCGGCCACCGTGCGCGCGAGCACCGCGAATTGCGCGAGGCCCCCGCTCGCGGTGGGGCGAGCAGGGGCCTCGATGCGATGGCCGACGGGCGTCAGCCCTGCCAGCTGTGCGGTGCGCGGAAGCCGGACTGGCGCTCCAGGCGGCGCCACCCGGCGGTGCTGCGGCCGCGGTGGGCCGGAGCGGCCGGCTGCGCGGCGGCGCGGGCCAGGAGGACGGCCGTGATCGCGGCCAGCTCCTCGGGGTCGGCGTGGCCCTTCTCTACGCGGAGCAGGGACTCGGCGGGCATGGTCATGTGCAGCGTTCTCCTCGTGGGTTACTGCGGGGGGTTGCCGTGCTTGCGCGACGGCAGGTCGGCGTGCTTGGTGCGGAGCATGGCGAGGGAGCGGATGAGCACCTCGCGGGTCTCGGCCGGGTCGATGACGTCGTCGACCAGTCCGCGCTCCGCGGCGTAGTAGGGATGCATGAGCTCGGCCTTGTACTCCTTGACCATGCGGGCGCGCATGACCTCGGGGTCCTCGGCATCGGCGATCTGGCGGCGGAAGATGACGTTCGCCGCACCCTCCGCGCCCATCACCGCGATCTCGTTCGTCGGCCAGGCGTAGGTGAGGTCGGCACCGATGGACTGGGAGTCCATGACGATGTAGGCGCCGCCGTAGGCCTTGCGCAGGATCAGCGAGATCCGCGGCACGGTCGCGTTGCAGTACGCGTA
>NZ_JBWKDT010000009.1:241298-255683 GCF_056435785.1 Streptomyces sp. NPDC043870 | reverse complement strand
CCCCCCCCCCCCCCCCCCCCCCCCCCCCCCCCCCCCCCCCCCCCCCCCCCCCCCCCCCCCCCCCCCCCCCCCCCCCCCCCCCCCCCCCCACGGCCGGAGGCCGTACCGGGGGTCTGGGGGCTTGCCCCCCACACGGCGGAGTCGCGAATCGACACAGCCGGGAAGGGGCCGGAGGGAAACGCCCGCCGCAGGCGCCCACCGCCCACCGCTCACCGAGCCGCCCCCGGGCGCCGGGGGAAGCCCCGGGACGGCTACTCGCGTGGGGTCGTCTCCTCTCGGATCACCGCCTGGGCGACCCGGAACGCGGAGTTCGCTGCCGGAACCCCGCAGTAGACCGCCGACTGGATCAGGACCTCGCGGATCTCCGTCGGGGTCAGGCCGTTGCGGAGGGCCGCGCGGGTGTGGAAGGCCAGCTCGTCGAGGTGGCCGCCCGCGACCAGGGCGGTGAGGGTGACGACGCTGCGGGTGCGGCGGTCCAGGCCGTCGCGGGTCCAGACCTCGCCCCAGGCGTAGCGGGTGATCAGCTCCTGGAACTCACCGGTGAAGTCGTCCGCCGCGGCCGTGACCCGGTCCACATGGGCGTCGCCGAGCACTTCGCGGCGGATCTTCATCCCGGCCTCGTACGAGTCGGGCCGAGTCACCCCGACCGCCTGCGGCTGCTCGGCGGTGCGCGCCGGGGCGATCTCGGCGACCGGGGCGACCGGCGCGGAGATCGAGGGGACCACCGGCGGCGCGGGGATCGCGTGGAGTGTGTCCTGCCAGGCCAGGGAGAAGTGGCGTACCAGCAGATCGGTGACGGCCGCGGGCTGCTCCACGGGCGCCAGGTGGGAGGCGCCCGGGACCAGCGCGAGGCGGGCGTCGGGTATGCCGGCGACCAGGGTGCGGGCCTCCGCGGGCCCGGTAAGCCGGTCCTCGGAGCCGACCAGGACCAGCGTGGGGATGCCGACCCGGCCCAGTTCGGCCCTGACGTCGAACGCTGCGAGCGCCTCGCAGGCGGCGATGTAGCAGCCGGGATCGGTGGTGCGCACCATCTGGACGGCCCACTCGACGATCGCGGGCTGCGCGGCGACGAATCCCGGGGTGAACCAGCTCTCGGGCGCGGTACGGGCCATCGGGTCGAGGCCGTTGGTGCGGACGATGACGCCCCGCTGCCGGAACTCGTCCGCCGTGCCGAACCGGGGCGATGCGGCGACCAGCGCGAGCGACGCCACCCGGTGCGGCAGCCGCAGCGCGAGATCGATGCCGACCGCGCCGCCGATGGAGCACCCCGCGTAGCCGAAGCGCTGCACGCCGAGCTCGTCGAGGGTGGCGACGAGGCGGTCGGCGAGGTCGGTCACCGAGCCGGCGGCGTGCGCGGGGGCGCCGCCGTGCCCCGGAAGATCGAAGCGCAGGATCCGCCACTGCTGGGACAGCTCCGGTATCTGCCGGTCCCACATGTGCCAGGTGGTGCCGAGCGAGGGCCCGAGGATGAGGACGGGCGCGTCGTCCGGACCGTCGATCCGGTACTGCAGGGTCTTCGGGGGCATCTGCGTCTGCGTCTCACTCACCCGCTCCACAGTAGCGAGCGGAGGCACGTGCTCCGGATCAGGGTGTCGCGGTCGAGACGACAAACACCATGGGCGAAGCCGGATCGCTCAGATCGGCGGTGATGTCCTGGGAAGGCCGGGGATCGGGCTGCTTGTGCCTGGTCGCGGCCCAGTCCGCCTCGGGTCCGAAGACCCAGCCGACCGTCTCGGCGTCGCGTTCGCCGATGCTGACCTCGCCGGTCTTCAGATGGGCGCGGCTGGTACCGACGCTCGTGAGGAAGGTGTCGAGCCCGGCGGCCGTGGTGCGGAACTTGACGTACAGCCGGCTGGACTTCCAGTTGCTGGTCTCGTAGTACGCGACCTCGGTGGACTTCGTGGGGATCGGCACCTCGAAGACACGGCGCTTCATCTTGGAGGGCCAGCTGTCGCGCAGTCCGGTGGCCGAGGACTCCGCCTCCTTGTCCCGGCCGCTGTCGCGGCTCTGCTCCGCGGAGATCACCAGGTAGCCGGCCGGGACGCCGATGAGCAGCACGATGACGATCGCGGTGAGCCAGCGCCGGCGGATCATATGGCGCCGGTCCTCGGGCGGACGTACGGGCTCGTCCACGGGCGGGGACTGTCGGGGCACGGTCACAAGGGGTCCTGAGGGGTGGTGCGGGTGGTGTTGCCGGCGCCTCCGGGGTTACGGAGGGCCTGGGCGTAGCGCTCGTATCTCTCGTAGCGCTCGACCCGGCGCCGGTTGGCGCGCCGGAACCGCCGGGCGACGAGCCGGGCGAGGTCGGCCGCGCCGACCATACCGGCCTCGGGGCCGAGCTGCGCCTTCGCGATACGGGCCTCCGGCCGGTAGCCGCGGCCGGTGAGATGGCGGCGGAAGGCGTCCCTGGCGGGGCCGATCAGCAGATCGTCGGCGGCACTGACCCCGCCGCCGATGACGAAGCAGGACGGATCGAGGGCGGCCGCCAGATTGGCGATGCCGACGCCGAGCCACTGGCCGATGTCCTGGAGCAGCTCGACGCACATGGCGTCGCCCTCACGGGCCAGTTCGGTGATCAGCGGGCCGGTGATGTCCGGGATGTTGCCCTTGACCCGATCGATGATGTTGTACGCGACCGGCGAGTCGGCGGCGGCCAGCTCGCGGGCCTCGCGGACCAGGGCGTTCCCGGAGCTGTACTGCTCCCAGCAGCCGCGGTTGCCGCAGGGGCAGCGGTGCCCGCCCGGCACGACCTGCATATGGCCGAATTCACCGGCGACGCCGTACTTGCCGCGCTTGACCTGCCCGTCCTCCAGGATCGCGCCGCCGATGCCGGTACCGAGCGTGATCATGACCAGATGGTCCTCGCCGCGGCCCGCGCCGAAGCGCCACTCGGCCCAGGCGGCGGTGTTGGCGTCGTTGTCGACCATGACGGGGACGGCGAGACGGTTCTGCAGCGAGTCGCGCAGCGGTTCGTTGCGCCAGGCCAGATGCGGCGCGAAGAGGACCTTGGAGCGGTCGGCGTCGACCCAGCCTGCCGCGCCGATGCCCACGGCGTGCACATCGTGCCGGTCGGAGAGGTCCAGGACCAGCTCGACGATGGTGTCCTCGACGACCTTGGGGCTCTTGGACTTGTCGGGAGTCTCGGTGCGGACCTTCTCCAGAATGATGCCGTCGGCGTCGACGACACCGGCCATCACCTTCGTACCGCCGATGTCGATGCCCACGGTCGGCACGCGGGGGGCGGTGAGGTGCGAGCGCCGCTCACGGGTGCCGACGGTCCGCAGTACGGTGGCGCGGGCGGAGCCTCGGTGGGCGAATTCGCGGTACGTGCTCAAGGCGTCCCTGCGGGATGTGGAGGGCGGTCCGGATCACCGGAGGCGGACGGCGCCCGCCGTGCCCGATTGTGCCATCCGGCCAGCCCCGCGGGCCTGCGCGGCCGCGGGGCGGGCTGCGGGTGACTGTGGCCGCCCTCACGCCGGGGCGGTGCCGGACCCGCCCCCGATACCCTGGCGGTCGGGTGTCAGCGCCGTGGCCCGCAGGGCGGGGTCGGTGAAGGACCGCTCGACCGATTCGTCCAGGAGCTCGAGCTCCGCGCGCACGGCGGCCCGATGCGGCTCGGGCAGCGCGTCGAGGAGGCCGTTCAGCAGGGCCCGGAGCCGTCGGCAGACCTGCATGGAGGTCGCGCCGTACTGGCGGATCTCGGTGAGGGCGAGCTGGAGGAAGTCCTCCCAGGCCCGCCCGGCGACCACCAGCCGGGGCAGACCGCGGCTGTCGTAGAGGGTGTAGCGGCGGCGCAGCGGCGCCGTGCCGAGGCTGTGCAGGAGCGCCTCGATGTGGTTCAGCACCTGGACGGCGGTCGTGGGGTCGTTCACGGCCGGCGAGAGCGCTCTGATCGCGACATCGACGAGGATGCGCAGGGCGAAGGCGGGGTCCTGCTCGATGGTCCGTTCGACGCCCAGGGCGACGAGCCCGGTCAGCTGCCGGGGGTCCGGCGGCGACGCGCCGTGGACCTCCATCAGTGTGGCGCCGGGCGGCACGGAGTCGCCCACCCGCTGGGTGAGCACGATCACGCAGTCGCGCCGCTCGGCGACGGCTCTCAGCCGCCCTGCGTGGAAGCCCTGGATCGTGCCGCCCTGCTCGCTGCGGACCGGGGTCACCGGGCCGCCGGGCAGCGGTCCGGGCGGGACCCCGGCCCGGAGCGTTCCGCCGGCGGCCAGGGTCTCGCCCCGGGCGATCAGCCGTCGTCCAGCCCGTGACACCAGGTCGGCGATGGCCACGGGCCTGAGGTTGTGGATGAACCGGTTGAGATAGATCAGGAGGAGCAGCAGACTCGCGGCGACGCCCGCTCCCGCCAGGGTGACGCCGAGATCGGGCACGAAGTCCGTCTCGATGCGGCGCAGCAGCGAGAAGGCGAAGGCGAACGTCCCGGCGAAGGTGGCGAGCACCGCCTTCTGCAGCCGGTCCCGGTACCACAGACGCATGTAGCGCGGTGACAGCGTTCCGGTGGCCTGCTGGACGACGAGGACGCCGATGGTCACGACGAAGCCGAGCAGAGCGACCATCGCGCCGACGATCGAACTGAGCACGCTGCTCGCGGTCGAAGCGGAGTACTGCCACTCCAGCGGCACCTTCAATCTGGCGTCGAGCCACACCGTGGCGTCCGCGAGGAGGAAGCCGAGAACGATGCCGAGCAGCGGAACGATCCACAGACTTGCCTTGGCGTACTGCCTCAGCCGGAAGACCGTCGCCCAGGACATCATCGCTCGCGCCCCCGGGTTGTCGGCTGGGGTTCTCTCCTCCACGGTAGAGCCGCTTCCCGATACGCACGAATCTTTCGATAAAACCCCGAAGAGCCTGAAATGCACTGACTGTCTAAGCTGATGGAGTGGCACGGGCCGCCTGGCCAGGGCGAAAGGGGTTCGCGATGAACGATTACCCGCTCGACTACCCCCTCATCGAGGACCACGGTCTCATCGGTGATCTGCAGACCGCAGCGCTCGTGACCACGCATGGCACCATCGACTGGTTCTGCTGTCCACGGTTCGATTCGCCGAGTATTTTCGGTGCGCTGCTGGACCGCGAAAAGGGCGGGTACTTCAGGGTCGCCCCGGCGGACCAGACGTACACCAGCAAGCAGTTGTACATGCCCGACACACCGGTCCTCGTCACCCGCTTCATGACCGAGGCCGGAGCCGGGGAGGTCGTCGACTTCATGCCGGTGACGGGCAGGACGGCGACGAATCGCCATCGGCTGGTCCGTCTGCTGCGATGCGTCCGCGGCAGCATCACCTTCCAGGTCGACATCGTTCCGCGGTTCGACTACGGCCGCGCCCCGCACGAGCTGCATGTCACCGAGAACGGGGCGGTGTTCGTCGCGGACGGGATGGAGCTGACCCTCCATGCCATCCGCGAGCCCGAGGACGTACGGCTCGTCACCGACGTCACCAGCGACCGCGACGTACACGTCAAGCTGACCCTGCAAGCCGGTCAGGAGCGGGGAATCGTCATCGAGTCCTCCGCCGACGGCCCGCCGCGGGAGATCGGGCACGCCGAGTTCGTGGAGCTCTTCGAGGACACGGTCCGGTACTGGCGCGACTGGCTCGCCCAGTCCCGCTACTCCGGCCGCTGGCGGGAGGCGGTGGAGCGCTCGGCCATCACGCTGAAGCTGATGACGTACGCGCCGAGCGGCGCGCTCGTGGCCGCGCCGACCACCGGACTGCCCGAGCAGCTGGGCGGCGAGCGCAACTGGGACTACCGGTTCACCTGGATCCGCGACGCCTCCTTCTCCGTCTACGCCCTGCTGGGGCTCGGATTCACCGAAGAGGCGACCGCGTTCATGGTCTGGCTGCACGACCGGGTCCAGGAGAAGGCGGGCAACTCCGGCGACAGCGGGCCGCTCAACATCATGTACCGCGTCGACGGCTCCTCCGACCTGGTCGAGGAGACCCTCGGCCACTGGGAGGGATATCAGGGTTCCAGCCCCGTACGCATCGGCAACGGCGCGGCCGACCAGCTCCAGCTCGACATCTACGGCGAGGCGATGGACAGCATCTACTTCGCCCACGAACGCGGTCTCCAGCTGGGCTACCGAGGGTGGAAGTCACTGCACACCATCGTCGACTGGCTCTGTGACAACTGGGACCAGGCGGAGGAGGGCCTGTGGGAGACCCGCGGCGGGCGCCAGGACTTCACCTACGGCCGGGTGATGTCCTGGGTCGCCTTCGACCGGGCGCTGCGGCTGGCCGCCGCGAGCGGCCGGCCGGCCGCTCGCGCACGCTGGAGCGGTGAGCGGGACAAGATCTACCAACAGGTCTACGACCGCGGCTGGGACGCGGGGCGGAAGGCGTTCGTACAGCACTACGGAAGCGAGGTGCTCGACTCGTCGCTGCTGCGGATGTCCACGGTGGGCTTCATCACCCCGAGCGATCCGATGTGGACCTCGACCCTGGACGCGATGGACCGGGAGCTGGTGTCCGACAGCCTGGTCTACCGCTACAACCCGGAGGCCTCGCCCGACGGTCTACGAGGCTCCGAAGGCACCTTCTCCCTGTGCACGTTCATCTACGTCGACGCGCTCGCGCGGGCGGGGAGGCTGGACCAGTCGCGGCTCGTGCTGGAGAAGATGCTGACGTACGCCAATCATCTGGGCCTGTACTCCGAGGAGATCGATCTGACCGGACGCCAGCTCGGCAACTTCCCGCAGGCCTTCACCCATCTCGCCTTCATCGACACGGCCCTCACCCTGGACGCGGCCCTGAACCGGGCACGTGGAAGGACCTCGCCTGCTCCGCCGGCCGACGCGGCGTGAGCTCCCGTCGGTTCCTCCCGTCGGGTCCTCCCGTCGGGTCCTCCCGTCGGTTCACGGCTCACGTGTCCCGGCCGTCCCGGGACCGAGGAGTACGACCCTGTCACCCGTACCAGGGACGGGTGCCCCGGCCTCGGTGACCGGGTCGAGGTACCCGTCGCTCCGTACCACGAACAGCAGGTCGTGCCCCGGCGGCCGGGCTTCCCCCGGCGCCCCGAGCACGAAGCGCGCGCCCTGCTCGTATCGGGCGGCCAGGATGTGCCGGACGAGGTCCCGCCCGAAGAGGACGTCCCGGCCGGTGCGGGTGGCGACGGCACCGGGACTGTCCTCGGGGGGACCGACCCGGTACACCGGGCCGTCGACACTGTCCCGGACCACGACCGAGACCAGGGCGTTGAAGTCGTCGTCGTCGGTGAGCAGCAGGACCGTGGTGACCCCTTCGAGCCGGGCCCCGGGGACCGTCGCCGTCGCCAGGAGTTCGCCCGGGGCCGGCTCGACGCCGGCCTCCCTGATCCGCTCGCGCTGCTCGTCGGGCCCCGCCCACATCAGTACGTCGAGCCCGGCGGACCGCAGGCACCGCCCGAGGTCGACGACCCAGGGTTCGCCTCCCACCAGAAGCGGTCTGGTGCGTGGCGACCGGACCCCGAGCCGCCTGGCGACCCACCCGGCCGTCAGCCCGTACAGCAGGACCGTGCCGACGATGACCAGGAACGTGACCGGAAGGATCTCGGACGCGCCCGCCAGCCCCTCGTCGGCCAGGGTGGCGGAGAACGTGGAGGCGGTGGCAGCGGCCACGATGCCGCGCGGCGCCATCCAGCCGATGAACGCCCGCTCCCCGCCGGACAGTCCCGCCCCGTGGGTGGAGAGCCAGGCGATGAGCGGGCGTACCACCAGCACGAGCAGGGCGACGAGCCCGGCGGTGGGCAGGAGTACGGGGGTCACGGACGCCGGCGGGACACCGGCCGAGATGGAGACGAACAGCAGACCGATGATCAGCTGGACGAGTGTCTCGAAGAAGGGCCGCCGGGCCGGTAGATCGAGGCCTGGGAGGTTGGCGACCGCCATTCCGGCGACGACGGCGGCGATGAGGCCGGTGTCGTCGCGCACGATGTCGCAGAGCGCCGACACCGCGACGACCGTTGCCAGTTGGGCCAGGGTGCCCAGCTTCTCGCCGAGTCCGAGGACGCGCAGGGCGAACCAGAGGAGCGCGGCCCCCACCACCCCGCCTGCCAGGCCGACGAGCGCGCTGAGCATGAACTCGCCGAACCGGTATCCCTGCCCCACCCGGAAGCCGCTGACCAGGATCGAGTGGAAGACGAGCGCACCGAGGATGCCGCCCACCGGATCGATCAGCGATCCCTCCCAGACCAGGATCCGCCGCACCCGCTCGGAGGGCCGGACGTGGTCGAGCAGCGGCCCCACGACCGTCGGTCCCGACACGACGAGGATCACCCCGAGCATCATGGCCGTGGCGAGCGGGACGTCGAACAGGGCGGGGCCGACGGCCATGACCGCCCCCGCCGTGATCGGTACGCCCAGCAGCAGCAGCCGCCCGACCACGGACCGGGTGCCGCGCCTGAGGAGGCGCAGATCGAGGTCGAGGCCCGCGTCGTAGAGGATCAGCGCCACAGAGAGCGTGACCACGGAGGAGAAGTGCTCCGGGATCAGCCTCTCCGGCTGGACGACGTCGGTCAGGGCGCCCGCGGTGAACCCGGCCGGCAGGAGCACGATCAGGGCAGGGATGCGCAGCCGGCTCGCCAGGATCTGCGAGCCGACCGCGATCAGCACGGTGAGTGCGACCCCGAGGAGGAACTCGTCGGTGCTGAGCACGGCCGTCCCGTCAGTCTCCGTCGGCCGGGTTCCCGGGCCCGCTCTCCCGCAGGTCGGCGTCGGTGAGGGATTCCAGCTCACCGTGGGTGTCCAGCCAGTAGAGCAGGAAGACGGCGGGGAAGACGACGATCGCCGCGACCAGCGTGACGAACGCGAGCCAGGTCAGTGACCTGGGGTCGCCCGCGCCTTCGGAGACGGTCAGGGACGTCGGGATGAGGTACGGGCGCTGGGCGAATCCCCAGGCGATGACGGCCGCCGCGACGACGCCGACCGCCGCGATGCGGGACCACATCCCGTCGGCCCGCAGCAACAGCCAGGCGGTGGCAAGGGCGCATACGGCAGCCACGATGACGAAGGCGAGGCCCGCGCCATGGGTGAGTCCGTGCCAGACATGGGGGGCGTCGCCGCGGGTGACGGCGAGCGCGCACAGGCCGAGCAGCGCCACGACGGCGAGGGCGGCGAGGGCGCGGCGCCGGAAGTAGCCGACGAGATCGGGCGCGTCGAAGCGTGCGGCGTCGGAGGTGAGGAACACCGCGCCGAGGAAGGCGGTGGCGGCGACGGTGACGAGCCCGAAGAGGACGGCGGTGGGGTTGGCCCAGGCGTCCGCCGAGGCCTCGGTGCCCGGCGCCACCCGTCCGGAGGCGATACCGCCGACGGCCGCGCCGAGGAAGAACGGGGTGAGCAGCGAGGCGATGGCGAACACCGCGCCGTAGACACGTCGTCGGGCCAGCCGCCGGGCGGGCTTGCGCAGCGCGAACCCGGCGCCGCGCAGGACCAGGCCGACGGCGGCGAGGGCCAGCGGCAGCCACATCGCCGAGAAGACCGTCTGGAACAGGACGGGGAACCCGGTCCACATGATGACGAAGATGAAGATCAGCCAGACGTTGTTGACCTCCCAGACGGGTGCCATGGCGTGGTCGATCAGCCACCGGGGCCGCTTTCCCCGCTCCGCGCCACCGGCGAACAGGTCCCAGAAACCGGCTCCGTAGTCGGTGCCGCCGGCACACGCGTACGCGGCCACCGCGAGCAGCAGTACGAAGGCGATGATGCTCGCGGTCGTCATGACGGGCCGTCCTTACCCGGTCCCGGCCGTCCGGCTGCCCGGGCGGCGGGCTCCTCGCCGGACGAGGGCCGGGAGCGCGGGCCGTAGGGGGTGTCGGTCTCCGGCCCCTCGGCCGGCTGCCCGGCGTCGGCGAGCCGCCAGCGGGTGCGCATCTTCAGCAGCACCGCGAGGAACGAGCCGAAGATGAAGACGTACACGACGATCACCAGGCCGAACATGATCCAGAGGCTGGTGGACCTGGTCGCCGTCACCGCTTCGGCGACCCGCATGTTCTGGTAGACGATCCAGGGCTGCCGTCCCACTTCGGTCGCGATCCAGCCGCATTCGACGGCGACGACCGAGGCGACTCCGGCGCATGCCGCGCCGCGGTAGAACCAGCGGGACTCGGGGAGCCGCTGGGGTTCGGGGAGCTTGCGCCGCCGCAGCCACACGAGGCCGTACCAGAGGGCGAGGAGCACCAGCAGGGAGCCGATGAAGACCATGGTGTCGAAGGCCCAGTGGACGATGGTCGCCTGGGTGGCGTTCGGGCGGTCGGACGCCGGGACGGACGTGAGTCCCATGACCTTGGTGTCGGGCCTGAATCCGGCCAGGATGGAGTCGAGTTGGGGGATCTTGATGCCGCCGGAGATGGTGCCGTCCGGGTGGAGGCGGCCGTACAGGTATTCCGGCACATGGGTGTCGGTCTCCCAGACGATCTCCATCGCGGCGAACTTCACCGGCTGCTTGTGGAACACCTGCCGGGCGATGGAGTCGCCCAGCATGAACTGGATCGGCGTGAACACGGCGGCGAGCGTGAAGGGCACGGTGAAGCCGAGCCGGTGGTAGCGGTCCCGGCGGCCCCGGAGCCGGCCGACCGCGTAGACGCCCGCGACGACGTATCCGGCCGTCACGAGCATCGCCACGACGAAGTGCCAGTACTGCGGCCCGAACATCGGGGTGAAGACCGCTTTCCAGATGTCGACGTCGACGGGGTTGCCGTCGGAGTCGAGCGTGAAGCCCTGGGGGGTGTTCATCCATGAGTTGGCCGCGAGGATGCCGAACGCCCCGAGCAGCGCGGCCGCGGGCAGCGGCAGGCCGAGCAGGAAGTGGGTCCGCGGCTTGAGCCTGCGCCAGCCGTAGAGGTAGATCGCGATGAGGACGGCCTCGAGGAAGAACGCCCAGGCCTCGACGCCGAATCCGATGCCGAAGACATCACCCCACTTGCCCATCAGGCCCGGCCAGAGCAGACCGAACTCGAAGGAGAGGACCGTGCCGGTCACCACTCCGACGGCGAACTGGATCGCCATGACCGCCGACCAGCGGCGGGCGAGGAGCAGGGCGACGGGATCGTTCCTGCGCAGTCCGCGATAGTGCATGATCAGGGTGATCAGCGGAAACGCCACCCCCATCGGCACCAGGATGATGTGGGAGGCCAGGGTGAACGCCATGAGCTCCCTGGCCGGGAGCAGTTGGGCGGGTGCGTCCGCCAGGAGATGGACGTCCGCGAGCAGGTGGACCGGATTGTGCATGCGTGCCTTCGATGGTCGGGCCCTTCGGAACGGGCGCGCGTCATCCGCCCGTGGCGAATCCGGGGAAGAGGGTCATGCCTCCGTCCACGTAGAGGGTGACGCCGACCACGTAGTCCATGAGGTCCGAGGCAAGGGCGACGGCAGCCTGGGCGATGTCCTCCGGCTCTCCGACGCGGGCGTAGGGAATGAGCCGCAGCAGGTCCTTCTCGGCTTCGGGGGTGTCCCACGCGCTCGTGTTGATCGGGGTCTTGATGGCACCCGGCCCGATCGCGTTCACCCTGATCTTCTTCGGGGCGAGTTCCTGGGCCAGCGTCTCCATCATCATCTGCACGCCGCCTTTGGAGGAGGCGTAGTTGACGTGGCCCGCCCAGGGGATGACCTGGTGGACCGAACTCATGCAGATGATCTTCCCGGCGGAGCGTGACACCTCGGGGACGACACCGCGCCGCAGGAACTCCTTGGTCGCCTCCCGGGCGCAGAGGAACTGGCCGGTGAGGTTGACGTCCAGCACCTTCTGCCACTGGGCGAGCGTCATGTCGGTGACCGGGGCGTCGCGCTGGAGACCCGCGTTGGCCACCATGATGTCGATCGTCCCGAACTCCTTGACCATCCGGTCGACCATGCCGACGACCTGGTCCTCCTGCGACACATCCGCCTCGTAGGCGGCGGCACGCACCCCGAGAGCCTGGATCTCCTCGACGACCTGCTCGGCGGCTTCCTGGCCGGCCACATAGTTCACGACCACATCGGCACCCGCCCGGCCCAGGCCGATCGCCGTCGCCCTGCCGATACCGGAGTTGGCTCCGGTCACCAGCGCTTTCTGTCCCTTCAGCAGCGGTGGGATCGCGGGCTGTGCCGCACCGGCGTGGGTGTTCACGATGCCTCCTGGATACGTGCCGGGGCCCCGGGCCGCCACAGCTGCGATCGGGCCCGCGCGCCACGGAACCACCCGCGGGCGGAGGCGGACGGCCCAGCGCACGCACGTTGGGCCGTTGGATGGTCGATGTTCCCCCGGTCGGATCAGCCGCGCAGACGTTCCACGATGTGGTCCCCGACGCGCAGGGCGTTGGCGATGGCGGTCAGGGACGGGTTGACCGCCCCGATGCTCGGGAAGAAGCTCGTGTCGACGACGTAGAGGTTGTCGAGGTCATGGGCCTTGCAGTTGACGTCAAGGGCCGAGCTGCGCGGGTCGTTGCCGAAGCGCACGGTGCCGGCCTGGTGGGCGGTCGCGCCGATGGGCATGCCCTTGTGCAGGTAGATGCTGTGCGACAGCAGATGGTTCTCGTGCATGCCCAGGTGGCCCAGCATGCTCTGCAGCTTGTGCCGCAACCGGTTCAGGCCCTCGATGTTGTTCTTCTCGTCGAGGGCCAGATGGATGCCGCCGTCCTTGTCCAGGGTGACCCGGTTCTCGCGGGCGGGAAGGTCCTCTCCGCACAGCCAGAAGTCGACGGCGTGGTGGGCGAGCACCTCGAAGGGCATGTTCGGTGTCACGGCCCCGGCCCAGCGCGGGGCCTCGCCGTGGATCTGCTCGGCGTCCGACTTGCCGAGCATCTGGATGCCGCCGAGCGGATAGTCCCAGTCGTCGGCTCCGAAGTACCAGTCGTTGAGGGCGAGGGTCTTCTGGAACTGGGTGTCGTTGGGCTCCTTGGACACGGCCATCAGCGCCAGGTTGTTGTGCCGCATGTAGTGCCGGCCGACGACGTCCGAGCTGTTGGCCAGTCCGTTCGGATGCCGGTCGTTGGCCGATGCGAGCAGCAGGACCGCGGAGTTGACGGCGCCGCATGCGACGACGACGACATCGGCGGAGAAGCGGGCCGGTGATCCGTCACCGTCGCTGCCGCCGAGCCGGGCGACGACGGTGCTGACACTGCGTCCGGTGGGGTCGGTCTCCAGGCGGACCACATGGGCGTGAGTGATCATCTCGACGTTGGGGTGCTCCAGTGCCGGCTCGACACAGATCACCTGTGCGTCGGACTTGCCGCGCACCAGGCAGGGGAAGCCGTCGACCCGGTTGCAGCGGATGCAGGCACTGGAGTGGATGGCCCGGCCCTGGTCGTCCTGCTGCAGATTGACCCCGATGGGCAGATGGAAGGGGTGCAGTCCGCGCTTCTCGAGGTCGTCGCTCAACTGCTGGATGCGCGGCTCGTGTTCGACCGGCGGGTACGCGTACTGCTCGCTCGCCGGGCCCTCAACGGGATCCTCCCCGTGCCGGCCGTGTACGAGATAAAGGCGCTCGGCCTGGGTGTAGTACGGCTCCAGGTCGTTGTAGCGGATCGGCCAGGCGGGGGACGTGCCGCCGTGGTGGCGCAGCTCGCCGAAGTCCTGCGGGCGCAGCCGGAACAGGGCCGCGCCGTAGAACTTGGTGTTGCCGCCGACGTAGTAGTTGACCTCGGGCGGGAAGCTGTTGCCGTGCTTGTCGAACCAGAACTCGGGCGCTCGGTACTTGCCCTTGACGAAGACGGCCGTGGAGTCCCAGTTGTCCCGCTCGCGGGGCAGGTAGTCGCCGCGTTCGAGGAGGAGTACGCGTTTGCCCGACGGGGCGATGCGGTGGGCGAGCGTACCCCCGCCCGCGCCGGTGCCGATGATGATGACGTCGTAGTGGGGGGAATCGCTCATCACAGCCACATCCTCGCGGTTCTGGCCTACAGACCGAACATATCGGTGGAACTGGGGCGCTGCGACCGGGCCGCTGTTTGCGCATCACGGCCCGCGCTGTACGGCCTGCGCCGTGCGGGACCGTCACAGCACGGCGATCGGGTTCACCGGGGACCCGGTGGCCGCCGGGAGCCGCAGCGGCGCGATCACACAGAGGAAACTCCAGTGGCCCTCCTGTTCGCAGGCCGGGGCCAGCTCCTCGAACTGCAGATAGTCCATGAGGTGCAGCCCCATCGCATGGATGGTCAGCACATGGACGGGGAAGGCGACTCCTTCCACCCCGCTCGGGGCCGTGTCGTTGTTGCCGTCGCCACCCAGCACCGCGACGCGTCGTTCGGCCAGGAACTCCACCGCCTCCGGATGCAGTCCGGCCCGTGCCTCCGCTGCCTTCCAGGGCCCGGTCTCGCGGGGGGGGGGGGGGGGGGGGGGGGGGGGGGGGGGGGGGGAGCCAGCAACGACGGGCCCGCCCCGCACGGGCTCCGGCCCCGATGACGGTCGCGAACCCCACTATTCGCCCGTCGTAC
>NZ_JBWKDT010000009.1:212756-241288 GCF_056435785.1 Streptomyces sp. NPDC043870 | reverse complement strand
GCCGGGCCCGCCCGATGGATCTGACCGCCGCCACCCCCCCCCCCCCCGCCCCCACCCCCCCCCCTCCCCCCACCCCCCCCCCCCCCCCTTCCCCCCCCCCCCCCCCCCGCTGGCCCACGCGGACGAGGAGCAGATCCCCCGCACCGACGTGCACGCCCTGACCGGTCTCGGCCGCGACGAGGTCGTCCGCCGTGACATGGTCGCCGGGCTCCAGCCAGGGCACGCCTCGCAGTCGGGGGATGTCCAGGAGCACCCCGCGGCCCACGATGCCGTTCCGGACGATGTCGACGGACAGGGCAGTGGCACCGTCGGGGGTCACGCTGCTCGCCGGTACGCCGTTGTAGAGCTCGCCGTCATACATGACATGGCACAGTGCGTCGAGATGACTGTCCGCGTCCCCGTGCACGTTCATGGCGAACCGGTCACGGGCGAAGGACAGCCCGGCCGCGCCGATGTCGCCCGGGTCGGGGCCCGTCATCCGGTGGGCCGCCGGGTCCGGATTGTCCGGGCCGGGCCGGGTCTCCACCGGTGCGGCGAGGGACACCGTACGCCCGGACCTCACCTCGGCGGCCGCAGCCACCACCCGCTCCGGGGTGAGGTGGTTCAGCGCGCCGAGCCGGTCGTCCGGGCCGTGCTGCGCCTCCTCCCGCAGCCGCGCGTACAGGGCCCGGAACGCTTCTGGCGTCATCGGGGCACTCATGAGGCGCGGGTTCCCGGCGCTACGGACGTGGCCGGCTGCTCCGGCTCCCGTGCCGCGGGGATGCCGGGGCCGGGCGGCAGCAGTTGGACGGTGACGAAGGCGACCACGGCCGCGAGGATCACCACGGGAGTCATGGCGATGCTGCCGAGCAGCATCACCACGAGCACCACGCTGCTGACCGGCAGCCGGAGCGCGGCCGCCGATGCCGCCGCCATGCCTCCGGCCATGCCCGGAATGACACCCAGGCCCGGCAGGGGCGCCAGCAGGACGCCCGTCGCGGCGCCGAGGAACAGGGCGGGGAAAATGGGGCCACCGCGCAGACTGCCCAGGCAGAGGGCGTAGGCGGCGCTCTTGAAGGCCAGTACGGCGATCAGCGCCCCGACTCCCCACGTCTGCGGTTCGGAAGCGAGCTGCGCCATGGTGGCCTGACCGGAGGAGGCGACGTCCACGGGTGTGCGGTCGGTGATCACCGTGTACAGGGCCGCGCAGGCACCGGCACTCAGTGCGCAGAGCACCGTGGCCGTGAGGGGGCGTCTCACCACGGCGGCGGCCGCCAGCCGTCCGCCCGAGAAGACCAGGTGCACGAGTACGGCGACGGCGACGGCCATCAGCAGGGTCCACACCACGTCTCCGGTGTCCAGGTGCGGGAACGGCCCGGGCAGTTTCAGGGTGAGGCTGCCGGTCTCGAGCCCGGTCCAGCGGTCGAAACCGACGAACACCAGGGACCCCACCCCGCTGGAGAGCAGGGCGGGCAGCATGACCGCGAAGAGCTGTGGGCCGCCCACCCCGGCCACCTCCATCAGCAGCACCGCGCCGATCAGCGGGTTGCCGAAGATCGCCGAGATGGCCGACGCGGCACCGGCCGCGCCCAGGAGCGCCGTACTCTGCGGGGTCGCGGGTGACCGCGCGAGGTCGCGGAACAGCAGGGCGAGGCCTCCACCGAGGGCGATCAGGGGGGCTTCCGGGCCCAGTGTCGCGCCCAGCGGCAGGCTCGCGAGCGCCGCGATGATCACTCCGGGCAGCGCCTTCGCCGTGGCACCGCCGGAATGCAGGCCGTTCGCGGGGACATGGCCGCCCGCGCCGGGCAGCCGGGTGACCACCAGGCTGACGACAAGGCCGGCGACCGGCAGCAGCACCAGCGGCCACCACCAGGGCGGAGCGCCCAGCCCCAGTGCTTCCGGCAAGTCCGCCCACATCAGGTGCTCGAGCTGGTGCAGCGCGACGAGGAACCAGAACGCGACGAGCGACACCGGGATGCCGATGAGGGCGCAGAGCACGAGCGCCCTGCGATAGGCGCGGCTGCGCAGCATCTCACGCAGCCGGTCCGCCTCCTCCGGCTGAGCTGCGACTTCGGACGAGGCGGCGGCTCGCGGCTCCGGCTGTGGCTTTGGCTCCGGCTGTGGCTCTGGCCGTGTCATCGGGGGGCGGTCCTCAGCCGAGAACCTTCCGCTTCTCGGCAGCGAACTCCTCTTCGGTGAGAATCCCCTGAGCCTTCAGCTCACCGAGCTCCTTCAGCTTGTCGATCTTGTTGCCCATTTCGTCGTCGGGCGGCATCGGCGGTGGCGCGGCCTGCGGGGGGCTCGGAGCCGCCGCCTGCTGCTGTTGTTGCTGCTGCGCGGCGTCCTGCTGCGCCCACCGGCCCTCCTGCCGGCGCCTCACGCGGCCGGACACCGCTGAGGCGGTTCCGGCGACGACAGCGGTACGGGCGACGCCGCGGAGAAGTCCAGGCATCTTCGTCTCCCTCTGAGAGTCCCCTTGAGATTCCCCCTGAGAGTTCAGGCCGCCGGAGAACCCTCGTCCGGCGCCCCCTCGACCGCGTCCAGCGAGGCGAGCAGCGCCTGGACGGGAATCCGCCCTCCCGCCACCATCTGCGCACCACCGCGCCGCAGGGCCCGGGCCACCGGGGCGGCCCACAGGTTCTCGTAGATCAGGACCGCGGCGGAGTTGCCGGGTTCGATGGCGGCCCCGGCCTCCTCGATGTCGTCCTCGCCGAGCAGCCCCGAGGACACTCCCTCGAAAACGGTCAGGTCCAGCTCACCGTCCACCTCGGACAGCTCCAGGACCGTGACGGAACCGTCGGTGTCCTTGCGGACGAAAGTAAGGTCGAGGATGCGGATGATACGGCGGTCGACCAGGTCGACGAGCAGGGGAAAGGCCTCGCCCGTCATGCGGTTGCCGGGAAACTCCAGGACCAGATAGTCCACGGGTCCCATGTCTTCGAAGTCCTCGCTCATGGCCACTCCTTGCAAGCGCATCAGCGGTACGGGGCGGCTCGGTGGCCACTGTGCGGCCCGTTTCCGGGCGCGCGAGTCCCTGTATGCCATTCCAGCACTCGGCCGGATGCTTCGCATTTCGGTGCGGCGGCCTGCCCGGCGGGTACGGCGCGAGCACGCCCGGTGCGGAGCACGGCATTCAACTGGTCAGCTGGTAGAGGCTGTTGGCGGTGAGCCACAGCCCCAGCAACAGACAGCCGAAGACAATCGCAGGCTCCTCGTGCCGCTCCAGCCAGTCGCGCAGGGCCTTCAGTCTGACCCCCGCCGCCTTGGGTGCGAACACCATGTACAACTCGGCCGCCAGCAGGCTGGCAGTGGCGAGCACGGTGAACCCGAGCAGGGCCAGATACGACTCGAGATGGGACAGATCGGCTTCGAGGACGACGGTGGCGGCAGCGGCGACCAGGCCCCACGGCTGCAAGAAGACCCCGAGACCCGCCACGGACCACATGGATGCCTGGTCCAACCGTTCGGACATGGCCGAGGACTGCTCGTCAGGATGCTTGTCGGGATGCTCGTCAGGCTGCTTCTCGGGGTGTTGTCCGGCGCGGTGCTTGCGGGGCGGCTCACCGTGCCGTCGCCGCCTGCGAGCACCGTAGAGGACCAGGCCGACACCGATGGCCAGCCTGACCGCGAGACCGGCCGTGGACGGCGGCGACCTGGGCGCCGGAGGGGTCCCGCCGGTCAGCAGCAGGACCAGGGCGATCACCGTGACGAGGCAGGCGAGCCAGGCCAGGATGAAGACCAGGCCTTTCCAGATCCCCCTGCGCGACGTCAGCACGAGGACGAGCGCCATGATGGGCAACGGGTCCAGGGTGATGCCCAGGCCGATGAGGAGCAGGTCAAGGACCATGGCGCTCCCGTCGTCGGCGTCTCACCTCTCCATCGTCGCCACTGGTGACAGGGCCGCGCAAACAGAACCCCTCGGGAGGGCACCCCGCCGCTGATCGCCGAGATGCCGACGCGGTGCGCGTCCCACAACCTGGACGCAGGGAAGGAGCAACAGCATGACGACGCGGCGCCGGGCTGCCTTTCTCCGCACGTCATGGTGGACGGCACAGTTCGCCGCGATGGGGACATCCGCGCGGTCGCTGGCAGCGCGCACCGAGGAACGCTTCCCCGTCGTGACCCATCTGACGGCCCGTATGGTCTCGGTGAACATCTTCGACTCCGCGACCCGGCTGGCCGCTCAGTGCTTTCTGACCGCCGTCCCGCTGCTGTTCGTCGTCGGTTCCTTCGCCCCCAAGCCGGTCCGGGACCAGCTGATCAGCTCCGTGAAGGCGGTCTTCGGGCTCACCGGCGCGGCCGAGGAGCAGCTGAAGCAGGTGTTCCGGACCAGCGGCGGAAATCTGCGCGAGGCGACCGGCGTGATCGGCGCGCTGATGGTGCTGCTGTCCGCCACCGCGTGCAGCCGGGCGATGCAGCGGCTGTGCAAGCGCGCCTGGCAGGTCCCGAGGTCCGGCGTCAAGATCGCACCATGGCGCTGGCTGGCGTGGATCGGCGTCTGGCTGACCGTCCTGGTCGTGCAGGCTCCGGTGCGCGACGGTTTCGGCGCGGGCCTGTGGCTGGCCGTTCCGGTCACGGCACTGTCCCAGACGCTGCTGTGGTGGTGGACCCAGCACCTGCTGCTCGGCGGGCTCATCCGGTGGCTTCCGCTGCTGCCCGGCGCCCTGATCACCGGCGTCGCCGTGACCGCGCTGACGATGGCCAGCACGTACTACATGCCGCGCGCGCTCAACCGGAGCCTCGCCGAATACGGATCCGTGGGGTCGGTCTTCACCCTCCTGTCCTGGCTGATCGTGCTCTGCGTGGCGGTCGCCGTCGGCATCACGGTGGGAGCCGTACTGGCGCGGGAGCCGTGGCTGGCCCGCCGGCTCGGCACCCCTGCGGTGTGGTCGTGGGCCCCGCCCCCGGACGGGGGCCGGGCCCCTGACCCGGCGGACCCGGCTTGACCCGGCGGAGCCTGCCTGATCCGGCGGACCCGGTCAGATCCGGCCTGATCCGGAAGACAGGCCCCAGGACCCGGCAGGATCCGCCGGGCAGTCACTTGCCGTGGCCGCCGAGGTGCCGGGGCGCGGGGGCGCGCTGCAGTTCGTGGCGCAGGTCGTCGAGCTCGCTGCCGCCCGCCATCTGCCGGGTGAGCTCGTCGAGGGTGATCTCCTGCTTGGTGTGGCTGCCGGACATCGTGCCTCGCTTGAGCAGGACGAACCGGTCGCCGACGAGATAGGCGTGGTGCGGGTTGTGGGTGATCAGGACCACGCCGAGACCGGCGTCCCGCGCGGCCGCCACGTACTTGAGCACGACGCCGGACTGCTTGACGCCCAGGGCTGCCGTGGGCTCGTCGAGGACCAGCACCTTGGCGCCGAAGTAGACGGCCCGGGCGATCGCCACGCACTGGCGTTCGCCGCCGGACAGGGTGCCGATGGGCTGGTCGACGTCGCGCAGGTCGATGCCCATGCGCAGCAGCTCGGAGCGGGTGGTCTCGCGCATGAGCCCGGCGTCGAGGCGCTTGAACGGGCCGCTGCCCTTCGTCGGCTCGGAGCCGAGGAAGAAGTTCCGCCAGACGGGCATCAGGGGCACGACGGCGAGGTCCTGGTAGACCGTGGCGATGCCCCTGTCGAGGGCTTCGCGCGGAGAGGTGAGGGTGGTCTTCTCTCCCTCGATCGACAAGGTGCCCGCGTCGTGCTGGTGCAGCCCTGCGATGATCTTGATGAGGGTGGACTTTCCGGCGCCGTTGTCCCCGAGGACACAGCTGATCTCGCCCGCGTGGACCTCGAGGGAGACGCCTTCGAGCGCACGGATGTTTCCGTAGTACTTACTGACGTTGTGGAGCTCGACGAGGGCCGCCTTGTCCGTCATCGCGCCTCCGTTCTGTTCGCTCACGAACTCGCCTCCGCGCGCTTGCGGACCCATGCGTTCAGCAGGGTGGCCAGGAGGAGCATCGCTCCGAGGAAGAACTTGAACCAGTCCGGGTTCCACTCCGCGTACACGATGCCCTTGCTGGTCATGCCGAAGATGAACGCACCGACCGCGGAGCCGATCGCCGAGCCGTAGCCGCCGGTGATCAGGCAACCGCCGATGACGGCCGCGATGATGTAGATCAGCTCGTTGCCGACGCCCTCGCCGGACTGGACGACATCGAACGAGAACAGCAGATGCTGGCCGGAGATCCAGGCACAGAACGCCACGCCCATGTACAGGCCGATCTTGGTCTTCGTCACCGGGACACCGACCGCGCGGGCCGCGCCGGCGCCACCGCCCACCGCGAAGATCCAGTTGCCGAAGCGGGTGCGCAGCAGGATCCAGGTGGCGATCGCGACCAGTCCGATCCACCACAGGATGGTGACCTTGAGATCCACGCCGCCGATGGTGAGCTGCGAGGCGAACAGGCTCTTGGCGGAGGAGAAGCCCTCCATGTCGGCGATGGTCTTCGTCGACACCGTGCCGCTGATGAGTTTGGTGAAACCGAGGTTCAGCCCGGTCAGCATCAGGAACGTACCGAGCGTGATGATGAAGCTCGGCAGTTTCGTGCGGGTCAGCATGACGCCGTTGAAGGCGCCGATCGCGAGAGTGACCAGCAGGGACACGAGGACGCCGACCCAGACGTTCGCCGTCATCTGATAGCTGAACATCGAGGAGATCAGCGCGGAGCTGGTCACCAGCACACCGGCGGAGAGGTCGAACTCGCCGCCGATCATCAGCAGAGCGACCGGGACGGCCATGATGCCGATCGTGGACGCCGCGTACAGCACGGTGCTCATGCTGGAGGGCTGCAGGAAGCTGTCGGCGACGATCGAGAAGAAGACGAAGACGGCGGCCGCGCCGACGACGGAGCCCAGTTCGGGGCGCCCGAGCAGCTTCTTCAGCGGCGAGGTGTGCAGCAGCCGCTCGTCGGCGGCGCCGGTCTTGTCCTGTGCGGGTGGTGCGGTCGCGGTCATCGGGTTCCCCGCTCCGTGTAGTCCTGCAGTTCGGCGGCGTCCTTCTGAGTGATGATCTGCGGTCCGGTGAGGACGGGCCGTCCGCCGCCGAGCACATCGGCGTTGTAGCGGTGCAGCCACAGCAGGTCCACGGCCTCGTAGCCCTGGAGGTAGGGCTGCTGGTCGACGGCGAAGCCGAGCCGGCCGGCCTGGAGCGCGGTGGCGACCTTGGCGTTCAGATCGAAGGTGTCGATCTCGGCCTTGCTCTGCGCGGTCAGCCTGGCCTGGACTGCGGCGTCCGCGAAGGGCGCGCCGAGGGTGACCACGGCGTCGATGGACCGGTCGGTCTGAAGCTTGGCCTCGATGGACGCCTGGACGTCGGGCATGTTGGTGCCGTCGACGTACAGGTTCTGCAGATCCCCGTCGAAGGTCTTCTTCACGCCGGCGCAGCGCTGCTCGTGGCCGACGTTGCCCTGCTCGTGCAGCACGCACAGGGCCTTCTTCCTGCCGCGCTTGTCGAGCTCGTCACCGACGGCCTCGCCCGCGATCGTCTCGTCCTGGCCGATATGGACCAGGGCGCCGTACGCCTTGGACCGCTCGGAGCCGGAGTTCACGGTGATCACCGGGATTCCGGCCCGGGTGGCCTTGGCGACGACGTCCTTCATCGCGTCCGGCTTGGCGAGCGTGACGATCAGCCCGTCGACCTTCTTGTCGATGTACGAGTCGACGAGCTGGGCCTGCTGCTGTGCCTCGTCGCTGTGGGAGTACAGGAAGTTGATGTTGTCCTTCACGGAAGCCTGCTCGGCGCCGCGCTGGACGATGTCCCAGAAGGTGTCGCCGTCTCCCGAGTGGGTGACCATGGCGAAGGTCCAGCGGGGCGTGCTGACCGCGGCGCGGCCCTCGGCCTCGGCCGCCTTCCTGGCGTCCTCGGCGCGCTTGCCGCCCGTTGCGCTGCACCCCGCCAGGGAGGCACCGAGCACCGCCGCCAGCAACGCGCCGACCGCACGTACCCCTGTCCGAACCCTTGCCACGACGCCGTGCCCCTCTTGCTGTGCCTTGTGTACTCCGGGGTAAGTATCCCTGAGCACGATCGCGGGGGTGGCGGGCGGGTGTGACATGGCACAGGTCACGGTGTACGTCATCGCGTGCCGTCGGCCGTGAGCTTCTCCAGGGCGGGGACGTCCTTCTCGGTCACCAGCGCGGGACCGGTGAGCACCGGCTTGCCGCCGCCGATGACATTGCCGTTCGTCTTGTTCAACCACAGCTCGTCGATGGCGAGATAGCCCTGGAGGTAGGGCTGCTGGTCGACGGCGAAGCCGATCTCCTTGGCCTTGAGGCGCTTGACGACCTCGGCGTTGAGGTCGAAGGTGTCGATCTCCGCCTGCGAGGCGGCGCCCTGCTTGGCCTGGACGGAGGCGGCGGCGAACGGCGCGCCGAGCGTGACGATCGCGTCGATGTCCTTGCCGCTCTGCAGCTTCGCCTCGATGGAGGAGGTGGAGGCAGGCATGTTGGTGCCGTCGACGTTGAGGTTCTCGACGGTGCCCTTGAAGGTCTTCTTCACGCCGGCACAGCGGTCCTCGAGCGAGACGTTGCCCTGCTCGTGGATGACGCAGACCGCCTTCTTCTTTCCGCGCCTGGTGAGCTCCTCGCCGACGGCCTCGCCGGCCACGGACTCGTCCTGTCCGATGTGGCTGAGCGCGCCGACCGCCTCGGAGAACTGGCCGCCCGAGTTGATGGTGACGACGGGTATCCCGGCCGCGACGGCCTTCTTGACGACGTCTCTGACGGCTTCCGGCTTGGCGAGGGTGACGACGATGCCGTCGACCTTCTGGTCGATGTACGTCTGGACGAGCTGGGCCTGCTCCTTGCCCTCCTTGTTCGCGGCGTAGAGGAACTCCACGTTGTCCTTCGCCGCCGCGTCCTTGGCGCCCCGCTGGACGATGTCCCAGAACGTGTCGCCCTCGCCGGAGTGGGTCACCATGGCGATCTTCAGCCGCTTGGTCGTGGCGGCCTTCCCGCCTCCGGTGTCCTGCGGCTTCTCCTCGGCGCCCTTGCCGCCGGAGCCGCTGCATCCGGCCGCGGCAAGTGCGAGTGCGGCGAGCAGAACTGCTGCCGTGCGGGGTGTGCGCATGGTGGATCCGCCTTCTCTCCCGGCCGCCCGATTGCGGCTGGGTCCGTTTTACGGAGGCGACACCAGCCAGTCAATACTTTGTCCGAACATTCTTACGCCAAACTTGCGCCGCACTGGCTCAAATCCGTTCCCTTTGTTCCCTGTCGGGGCCGGGTTCGTTCCCTGGCAGGGCCGGGCCGTACGAACAGCTGGAAGGTCACGGCCGTACGAGCAACTGGAACTCGAAGGCGTACCGCGAGGCCCGGTAGACGTGCGAGCCGAATTCGACGGCCCGCCCGGTGTCGTCGAAGGTGGTGCGCTCCATCGTGAGCAGCGGGGCGCCCGCCTCCTCGCCGAGCAGCGCGGCCTCGTCCCCGGTGGCGGCACGCGCCCCGACCGACTGCCGGGCGCTGTGCAGGGTGATGCCCGCGGCGCGCATCATCCGGTAGAGGCCGGTGGACTCCAGCTGTTCGGTGTCCAGCGGCAGCAGACCGGTGGGCAGATGGTTGCGCAGGCGCGCCATCGGCTCGCCGTGCGCCGAGCGCAGCCGCTCGACCATGTGCACGTCACTGCCCTCCGGAACACCGAGGGCGGCCGCGACCTCGGCGGTCGCCGCCTCGATGGTGTTCTGCAGCACGCGGGTGGCCGGCCGCTGGCCCGCCGCTTCGAGGTCGTCGTAGAGGCTGCTCAGCTCCAGCGGTCGTTTGACCTGGCTGTGCACGACCTGGGTGCCCACTCCGCGGCGCCGTACCAGCAGCCCCTTGTCGACCAGCGACTGGATGGCCTGGCGCACGGTGGGCCGGGACAGGCCGAGCCGCCCCGCCAGCTCGATCTCGTTGCCGAGCAGACTGCCGGGGGTGAGTGTTCCGTGCTCGATGGCGGCCTCCAGCTGCTGGGAGAGCTGGAAGTACAGCGGGACCGGACTGGTGCGGTCCACACTGAGCGGGAGCGACACGGCGGCGTCCGGCGTGTCTCTGGGCTGCTTGGGCACGCTGCGAGCGTAGCCGCAGGGCCTGTTGACGGGAAGTTGTGTCGTTCGATTGTCAGGACAAATGCTTGACAGGGCCACGGGGCGGACTCCACCTTGGGGCCATGCGCATCGGACTCATCGGAACCGGACGTATCGGCGCCTTCCACGCGGGCGTCCTCAGCCGTCATCGGGAGGTCGGCTCCCTGGTGGTCGCCGACACGGACGCCCAGCGGGCGCGCGAGGTCGCGGACCGCATCGACGCCACCGCCGCCCCTTCCGTCGACGAGGTCTTCACCTGGGGTGTCGACGCCGTCGTCATCGCCTCCGCCACCGCCGCCCACGCCGATCTGATCGGCCGGGCCGCCCGCGCCGGGCTGCCCGCCTTCTGCGAGAAGCCGATCGCGCTGGACCTGCCCGGGACGCTCGGCGCGCTGCGCGAGGTGGAGAGCGCGGGCACCGTGCTCCAGCTCGGCTTCATGCGCCGCTTCGACGCCGGTTACGGGGCGGCCCGTGAGCTGGTGCGCTCGGGGCGGCTGGGCCGTCTGCACACCGTCCGGGCCATCACCTCCGACCCGGCTCCGCCGCCCGCCGCGTATCTGCCGCTGTCCGGTGGCCTGTACCGCGACTGTCTGGTCCATGACTTCGACATCCTGCGCTGGATCACGGGGCGGGAGGTCGTGGAGGTGTACGCCACCGGCTCCGACGCCGGGCCCGCGATGTTCCGCGAGGCGGGCGACGTCGACACCGCGGCCGCGGTGCTGACCCTCGACGACGGCACCCTGGCCTCCGCCACCGCCACCCGCTGCAACGGCGCCGGCTACGACGTCCGCATGGAGCTGTGCGGCGAGTTGGACACGGTCGCCGTCGGCCTCGACGACCGAACGCCGATCACCTCCACCGAGCCTCAGGGCGCACCCGCTGCCGACAAGCCCTGGCCTGGCTTCCTGGAACGGTTCGCCCCGGCGTACGAGGCCGAGCTGGACGCGTTCATCCAGGTCGCCGCCGGCGAACTGGCCAACCCCTGCGACGGCCGCGAGGCCCTGGAAGCGCTGCGCGTCGCGGAGGCCTGCGAACTGTCCCGGCGGGAGCGGCGCCCGGTACGGATGGAGGAGATCGCGGGCGGCTGAGGCCGGCCGAGGGCCCGTCCGGCGGACGGTCCCAGCCTGATCCGCCGGACCGGCCTCCGGCGACGCAGCGAGGTGCCGTGGCCGGGGGGACCTCCTGGGGGTCCCCCGGCCGGAGGCTGGGGGAGAAGCTCTGGCGGAGCGTCCCTGGCCCGACAAGACCGCCCGGACAGGGCCTGGGCCTTCACCACCTGACGGGCAGTCGGCGGACGCCGCGGATGAGGAGGCCGGGAAGCCAGTCGAGCGGGCCTTCCGAAGGGTCGAGGGCGAGGTCCGGGCAGCGCTCCAGCAGGGTGCGGACGGCGATGCCGCCCTCCAGCCGGGCCAGTGGAGCGCCGAGGCAGTAGTGGATGCCGTGTCCGAAGGCGAGATGCCCCCGGCCCTCTCCCGGTGCCGCCGTGCGGCGGATGTCGAAGCGGTCCGATGAATTCGCGGGCGATGAGCTTGCGCAGGCGCGTATGGTCCGGCGGGTCGAGGACCAGCAGATACGGTCCGATGACGTCCTCGTCCAGCATCTTGATGCCCAGGATGCCGGGCGATTTGGAAAGCCGCTGGTCGGCGAGCGCCGCCCGGGCCTCCTCGTGGCCGACGATCAGCCAGACCCGGTCGCCGTACGGCGAGATCACCTCGTGGACCGGTCCGGCCTCGCGCAGCTTCGCATAGTAGGGATACGGGTCGGCGGTGAAATCCGTCCCGTACTCCCCCAGATCGATGACGGCCATCACACCAGCCTACGAGGCCGCCCCCTCGTCCAGCAGCCCCGCGTCATGGACCAACAGCGCGATCTGGACACGGTTGTTGAGGCCGAGTTTGGCCAGGATCCGGGAGACGTGGGTCTTCACGGTCGGCAGGCTCATGTACAGGGACGTGGCGATCTCGGCGTTGGAGTGGCCGCGGGCGACCGCGACGGCGACCTCGCGTTCGCGTTCGGCGAGGGTGCCGAGACGGGCCCGGGCCCGGCCGGGCCGGTCGTCGGGGGCGGCACCCGCCACATGCGTCATCAACTGGCGGGTGACGGCCGGGGAGAGCACCGGATCGCCCGCCGCCACGCGCCGTACCGCTGCGACGATCTCCGCGGGCGGGGTGTCCTTGAGGACGAATCCCGCGGCCCCGGCCCGCAGCGCGCGCAGCACCTGTTCGTCGGCGTGGAAGGTGGTGAGGACGACGACCTCGGGGGCGTCGGGGCGGCCGCGGAGCTGCTCGGTGGCGGTGAGCCCGTCCACGTGGGGCATCCGGATGTCCATCAGGACGACATCGGGCCGCAGCCGGTCGGTGAGCGCGGCGGCCTCGGAGCCGTCGGCCCCCTCCCCCACGATCTCGATGTCCTGCGCCCCGCCGAGCATGAAGGTGAGTCCTGCGCGCACGAGCGGGTCGTCGTCGACGATGAGCAGCCGGATGGTCATGAGGGCCACGGTAGCCACGATCGGACGGCGAACCCTCCGTCGTCCGTCTTCCCGTGCTCCAGCCGCCCGCCCGCGAGCGTGGCGCGTTCGGTCAGCCCGATCAGGCCCTGGCCGGATCCGGGCACCTGATGGACCGGGCCGTCCGGGGCCGGGTTGCTGACGGTGACGGTGAGCCCCTGGCCGGGTCCGCCGTGCACGGTGACGGTGACCTCGGCGCCGGGGGCGTGCTTGCGGGCGTTGGTGAGGCCTTCCTGGGCGATGCGGTAGACGGTGCGGCCGGTGGCGGCGGGGACCGTGGCCGGTGCGTCGATGCCATTGTCGAGGGTGACGCGCATGCCGGCCTGCCGGGACTCGGCGACCAGCGCGTCGAGCGTGGCGAGGGTGGGCTGCGGCCGGTGGTTCTCGTCGCCCTCGCCGGGGGCACGCAGTACGCCGATGATCTCGCGCAGGTCCTGGAGGGCCTCGTGGGCGCTGTCGCGGATGACTCCGGCGGCGCGGGCGACCTCGGCGGGGGGTGCGTCGGGCCGGAACTCCAGCGCGCCCGCGTGCACGCTGAGCAGCGTCAGCCGGTGGGCGAGCACGTCGTGCATCTCCCGGGCGATGGCCTCGCGGGCGAGCCGCTGGGCCTGCTGTGCGCGCAGTTCGGCCTCGGTCTCGGCCCGGTGGGCGCGTTCCCGCAGGGCGACGACGAGCTGACGGCGTGAGCGCACGAGCATGCCCCAGCCGAGGGCCGTCAGCACCAGGAGGACCCCGGCGATGATGTTGGCCAGGGTGGAAGTCGCCGGATCGGGCCGCAGAAACGGCTGCCCGATGCCCGAGAGCAGCGCGAGCGAGCCGAGTACGGCGACCGGTTTGAACGGCCGGTGCACGGCGAGGCTGAACAGGCTCACCAGCATGGCGCCGCCCGCGACCGGCACCAGCAGGGCGGTCACGATCAGCGCGGCGGCGAGCCCGACGGGCCAGCGCCTGCGCAGCCACACCGCGCAGCAGGCCGCCGCGCCGATCAGCTGGTCGGCGAGGACGACGGCGTCGGCGTTGGCGGCCTGTTCGCTCGCCTCGACCGCGAGCAGGCCGATGAGGGCGGCGAAGACGAACGCGACGGTGTCCACGATCCAGTCGCGCACCGTCCGCCGGGGCCGTTCCCTGCCCCGGTCGCCCGGAAGCTCCTGGTCCAGTGGGCCGGCCATGGCCGACGGCAGCAGCCAGGGGTATTCCGTACGCGTCACATCGACAAATCTACGCAGGTGGAGGGGCGGTCCGGGGCCGTCCCGCGACGGGAAGCTACCAAAGTCGCACGGTCTCAGACTTTCGGAGCGACAGCGCACGCCGACGGTGGACGCGGCGCCTCTCGGCGTTGGGCGACGATCACGTCATGAAGAAGTTCCTGGAGTACATCGGTGCGGCACTGGTCGTCGTCGGCGTATGCGGAGTCCTGCGTGAGCTGAGCGACGGCTGGTTCGCCTTGATGGGCTTCACGAAGTGGATCATCGAGCCGATCGGCTTCCTGGAGGGGAAGGAGCTCTACGCGCACATCGTGCTCGCGGTGCTGGGCTTCGCGATCCTGATGATCGCGGACCGCAGCGACCGCAGCGACCACAGCGGCTGAGGGCGTCACGGGCCTCGGTCCCCGGCACCGGCCTGGGTACCGGCACGGGCCGGGCGCGCGGCACGGGTAGCGGCACCGGCCTGGGTACCGGCACCGGCCGAGCGGGCGGAGCCGGTCATCGTCGCCAGCTGCGCCGCGGCGCTGTCGAGGAGCATGTCGAGCGCCGCCGGATAGGCGCTGATGTTCATCTCCGCGATCAGGTGCGGTGCGGCAGGTGCGATGTGGGGGTGTGTGTCCGCCGGCAACCGCGCGTAGGTGGCCTGCCAGACGGTCTCGTCCGCCCGGCGGGCCGCCTCGGGCAGCGCGAGGGCGGCCGCGTCCAGCGCCGCGAAGGCCAGCGTCTGGTCGATGAAGCAGTGGTAGATGCGTACCGCCGCCGGGGTGGGAAAGCCCGCCCGGTGCAGCACACCCAGGATGATCTCGTCCGACGCGATCTCATGGGTCCGTCCGGAGACCCGGCTCGCCGTCAGCACGGCCGCCTGCGGATGAGCCAGATAGGCGGCATGAATACGCCGGCCCAGTTCACGGAGGTCCGCCCGCCAGTCCGCCGAGGCGGACCAGCCCTTCAGCGCGCGGCCGATCAGCTCGTCGCCGACCGCCAGCGTCAGCTCGTCCATGCCGCGGAAGTAGCGGTAGAGCGTGCTGGGATCGGCCCCGAGCGCCGCCCCGATCCGGCGTGCGGTCAGCCCGGCGGCGCCGTGCTCGCGCAGCATCCGCAGCGCGGTCGTCACAATCAGCTGCTCCGAAAGGACCACGCCCGTCTTCGTGGGGCGACGCCGCCGCCGTTCGGGCTCCGGGACCACCTTCTTGGGCATCAGCCTGCTCCTTCTCGCCGTCGGCCACCCCGTCGGCCCCCCATCGGCCACCCCATCGGCCGCACGTCCGCCTTATGCCAACGCCATTGACGATATCAACGGCCGGTGAGTTTCATCGGGGGCCCGGGAACGTCCTGGGGGAAAGGGAAGGACCTGGTCATGCGCATCTTGCTGGTGGGTGCCGGTGGAGTGGGGACAGCCGTCACCCGGATCGCCGCACGCCGTGGATTCTTCGAACGGATGGTCGTCGCGGACTACGACCAGGCCCGTGCCGAGGCTGCCGTCGCCGCCGTTGCCGCGGTCACTCCGGGGCCGAAGGCGGAGGCGGAGGGCCGGTTCGCCGCCGCCTGCGTCGACGCCTCGGACGAGGCGGCGGTCAGGGAGCTCCTCGCGCGGGAGCGCTGCGACGTCCTGCTCAATGCGACGGACCCCCGTTTCGTCTTGCCGCTGTTCCGTGCCGCGCTCGCTGCCGGTGCCCACTACCTGGACATGGCGATGTCCCTGTCCCGCCCGCACGCGGACCGCCCGTACGAGGAGTGCGGGGTGAAGCTCGGGGACGAGCAGTTCTCCCTCGCGGACGACTGGGAGAAGTCGGGCCGGCTCGCTCTCGTCGGGATGGGTGTGGAGCCGGGGCTCTCCGACGTCTTCGCCCGCTACGCGGCCGACGAACTCTTCGACACCATCGAGGAGATCGGTATCCGGGACGGCGCCAACCTCGCCGTGGAGGGCTATGACTTCGCGCCCTCGTTCAGCATCTGGACCACGATCGAGGAGTGCCTCAACCCGCCGGTGGTCTTCGAGGCCGGCCGTGGCTGGTTCACGACCGCGCCGTTCAGCGAACCCGAGGTGTTCGACTTCCCCGAGGGCATCGGGCCGGTCGAGTGCGTCAACGTCGAGCACGAGGAAGTGCTGCTGATCCCGCGCTGGGTCGAGGCCGGTCGGGTCACCTTCAAGTACGGCCTCGGTACGGACTTCATCAACACACTGCAGGTCCTGCACCAGGTGGGCCTGGACAGGACCGACCCGGTCACGGTGCCGGGCCCGGAAGGACCGGTGCGGGTCTCGCCCCGTGACGTCGTCGCGGCCTGCCTGCCCGACCCGGCCACGCTCGGTGACCGGATGCGCGGCAAGACCTGCGCGGGCACCTGGGTCAAGGGGGTCAAGGACGGCCGGCCGCGCGAGGTCTACCTGTACCACGTCGTCGACAACGAGTGGTCCATGAAGGAGTACGGCAGCCAGGCCGTGGTCTGGCAGACGGCCGTCAACCCGGTCGTCGCACTCGAACTCGTCGCGACCGGGGCATGGTCGGGGACGGGCATCCTGGGGCCGGAGGCATTCGACGCGCGTGCCTTCCTCGCCCTGCTGGAGGAGTACGGCTCTCCCTGGGGGATGCGCGAGCAGTAGGGAGCCGAGCGGTGGCCCGCGGGGCGCGGGCCACCGCCTGTCCCGGCTGACGGCTGTCAGCCGTCCCCGGTCGGCCATCAGCCGTCAGGCATCAGGCATCAGGCATCAGGCATCAGGCAATGAACTGTGAACTGTCACAGAGCACTGTCAGCACAGCACGTTGAGCGCACCCGGCTGCACCCTGGCCGTCACGGGAAGCGTGGCGTCGACCTCGCCGTCGGCCCCGTACGGGACGGCCCGGTCGGCCTCGATGCGGACCTCCTTGCCCTGGAGGATCTCCACCTCGGGGCGCTTCAGGTGCTCGCCGGTCTTCAGCTCGTTCATCATCGCGAAGAACAGCCGCTTGGGAGCGTGCCGGATCACGACGACGTCCAGCAGTCCGTCGTCGAGCCGGGCGCCGGGGGCGATCTTGCGGCCGAAGCCGTAGAAGCCGGAGTTGGCCGCCACCACGGTGTAACCGCGCCGCTCGTGCAGCACCCCGTCCACCGTGATGCGGTAGTTCACGGGCCGCCACGTCACGACGGCGCGCAGACCACCCGAGTAGTACGAGGCCGCGCCCCGCAGCAGCCGGGAGGTGTTGGCGTACCGGTTGGCCACGGCGTCGACACCGGCGTACACGCTGCCCAGCACGGACGTGCCGGCGTGGACGGCCGATTCGACCCCGATGGTGTCGACCGCCCGGGGCGAGCCGTGGAGCAGCAGCTCCGCGAGGGCCGGCGCGTCGGTGGGGAGCCCCAGCGCACGGGCGAAGTCGTTGCCTCGTCCCGCCGGGACGAGGCCGAACACGGTGTCCGTGCCGCTGAGAGCCCCGCCGACACAGCCGGCTATCCCGTCGCCGCCGACGGCGAGCACGACGTGCCCTCGTTCGCCGGCCTGCCGCGCCACCTCCTGGGCGTGCTCCAGGCTGCGGCTGTACTGGGTGTGGAGCTGCGCCCCGGCCTCCCGCAGGAGCCGGGCCAGCGGGAGCAGGGCCGCCGTACCGCTGGACCCGCCCGCGGTGGGGTTGACGACGGCGGTGAACTGTCGCATGGATGCGCCTCCGGAAGGCAGGGGCCGGTTCAGCGGACGGGGATGAGCACGCCGGGGTTGAGGATCCCGGCCGGGTCGAGCTCGGCCTTGACGGCCTGCAGGATTCGGACGCCGACCGGGCCGATCTCCTGCGTGAACCAGTCGCGGTGGTCGGTCCCGACGCCGTGATGATGGCTGATGGTGCCGCCCGCCGCCAGGATCGCGTCATTGGCGGCACGCTTCGCGGGCGCCCAATGGGCGACCGGGTCGTCCCCCTGTGCCGAGACGACGGTGAAGTACAGCGACGCGCCGTTCTCGTACACATGGGATATGTGACACATCACCAGTGGCGGTGTACCCGCGTCGGTGAGGGTCGTGGTGAGCGCCTGGCGTACCGCGTCGTACAGGCCGGGCAGTGCGGACCAGAACCCGGCGGTCTCCAGGGTCTCGGCGAAGGCGCCGGCGTCGAGGAGCGCGTCGCGCAGATACGGGGCGTTGTAGCGGCCGTGCGCCCAGCGGTCGCCCGGCTCCTCGCCGACGAACTCGCCGCCGCAGGCGAGGAGCACCTCGCGGGCCCGGGCCCGCCGGTCCGCGGTGTCCTCGGCGGTGCCCTCGTATCCGGCGATCGCCATGCACCCGGCGGCCTGGGGGGCGTCCGAGCTGCCGATCTTGTCGGGCTGGGCCAGGCCGATGAACGTCTCGGTCTCGTCCGACAGGCGCAGCACGGTCGGCCGCGGGCCGTCCTGGGCGAGTGTGCGCAGGGCCGCCGCGCCCGCCTCGAAGGAGGAGAAGCGCCATCCCTCGTAGATCCGGGTCCCGGGGAGCGGGCGGATCCGGACGGTCACCGAGGTGATCACACCCAGCGCGCCCTCGGAGCCGAGGACCAGCTGGCGCAGGTCCGGGCCGGCCGCCGAGCGGGGTGCGCGGCCCAGCTCCAGGGTGCCTTCGGGGGTGGCGACGGTGAGGCCCAGCACCATCTCGTCGAAGCGGCCGTAGCCGGCGGAGGCCTGGCCGCTGGAGCGGGCCGCGGCGAAGCCGCCGATCGAGGCCCATTCGTACGACTGCGGGAAGTGGCCGAGCGTGAAGCCCTGTTCGTTGAGCAGCGCCTCGCAGTGCGGAGCGCGCAGCCCCGGCTGGATCGTGGCGGTCCGGGAGACCTCGTCGAGGGTCAGCAGACTGTCGAGGCGGCGCAGGTCCAGCGCGATGAAGCTCCGCTTCCCCTCCGGGGCCAGGCCGCCGACGACGGAGGTGCCGCCGCCGAACGGCACGACGGCCAGGCCGTGTTCGACACAGACCCGCAGGACGGCGAGCACCTCGTCGTGGCTGCCCGGGAGCACGACGGCGGCCGGGATGTCGTCGACCTCGCCGGCGCGGATGCGCAGCAGGTCGGGGGTGGACTTGCCGCGGGTGTGCCGGATCCGCGTCTCCGCGTCGGTGCGTACGTACACCCGGTCGCCCACGCGTTCGGCCAGCGCCTGGCGGGCCGCATCGGTCAGCGCGGCGTCGGGGACGGCGATGTCGCCGAGCTCGGCCGAACCGGTCTCGAGCGGTGTGACGCCGAGCAGGTCGCGCAGCAGGCCGATTACCGTGTCGGGCAGCGGGGCCGCCTTGGCCGGGTCGCCCCAGCCGCTCCACAACATGTCCACTTGGTCTGTTCCTCACCGTCGGTTCGCGGGGCGTTGTGCCGCGCGGCCTGCACTGGCATTACACTGTGACAGATGACGCCCATTCGTCACAACCATGCGGACTCGGATTCCGTGCTCGACGCAGCACGTGACTGCGTTCTGGCCGTCGGCGTACGCCGGACCACGCTGACCGATGTGGCCCGGCGGGCCGGTGTGTCACGTATGACGTTGTACCGCCGCTGGCCGGACGTACGGAGCCTGGTCGGCGATCTGATGACCAGGGAGTGGATCGCTCTCGCCGTCGGCACCATGCCCGCCGTCGTGCCCGGCGCCCCCACCCGGGCGCGGCTGGTCGACGGACTGGTCGACGGAGTCGCGGCCTTCCGCGCCCACCCGCTCTTCCACAAGATCCTCGACGTCGACCCCGAGCTGCTGCTGCCCTATGTGCTCGACCGCCGGGGCGCCAGCCAGGACGCCCTGCTGGGGCTCATCACCGGCGCCCTGAAGGAGGGGCACGCCGACGGTTCCGTCCGTGCGGCGCACCCGGACCGCCAGGCCCGCGCCCTGCTGCTCGTCGTGCAGTCCTTCACGCTCTCGCTGCGCACGATGACCGAACCGGACGACCCCGAGCTCACCGACGCGGCCTTCCTCGAAGAGCTGCGGACCCTTCTGGAGAGGACCCTTACGCCATGAGCAGCCCGAGTCCCGCCTCTTCGCTCAACGCGGCACGCCGCGCTCAGGAGCTCGCCGAACTCGCCGACGGCACCGGGGTCGACGTGCTCGTCGTCGGTCTCGGCGCGACCGGCGCCGGAGCCGCCCTCGATGCCGCCTCACGCGGTCTCACGGTCGCCGCGATCGACGCCCACGACCTCGCGTTCGGCACGTCCCGGTGGAGCTCCAAGCTCATCCACGGCGGACTGCGCTACCTCGCCACCGGGCAGCTGGACGTCGCCCACGAAAGCGCCGTGGAGCGCGGTGTGCTCATGGAGCGCACCGCTCCGCACCTGGTGCGCGCCCAGCCCTTCGTCCTGCCGCTCACCCCGCTGGTCTCCCGCTCCCAGGCCGCGCTGGCCTGGGCGGGCTTCCGGGCCGGAGACCTGCTGCGGGTCTCCGCCCGCACATCACGCGCCACACTGCCCGCGCCCCGCGCCCTGTCGGCGGTGGAGACCCGGCACATGGCGCCCGCGCTGCGGCCGACCGGGCTGCGCGGCGGGCTGCTGTCCTGGGACGGCCAGCTCACCGACGACGCCCGTCTCGTCACCGCGGTGGCCCGCACCGCCGGCGCGCACGGCGCGCGGATCCTCACCCGCGTCCGCGCCCTCTCCCTCAGCGGCTCGGGCGCCCGGGTCCGCGACGAACTCACCGGCGAGGAACTGGACATCCGGGCGCGTGCCGTCGTCAACGCCACCGGTGTCTGGGCGGGCGGGCTGGTGGACGACATCAGGCTCCGGCCGTCCCGGGGCACGCACCTCGTCCTGCGCTCCGAGGCCCTCGGGGGTCTCTCGGCGGGCATGCACATTCCCATCCCCGGGGAGACCAACCGGTTCGTCCTCGTCCTGCCGCAGGGCGACGGCCGGGTGTACGTGGGGCTGACCGACGAGCCGGTCGAGGGCCCGGTGCCGGACGTCCCCGAGGTGCCCGAGACGGACATCGGCTTCCTCCTCGACGTCCTGGGCTCCGCGCTCGACGTCTCGGTCGGCCGGGACGACGTCGTGGGGGCGTTCGCCGGACTGCGGCCGCTCCTGGACACCTCCGGCGCGGCGGGCTCCGGCCGCACCGCGGACATCTCCCGCAAGCACGCCGTGCTGACCTCGCCCGAAGGGGTCGTCACCATCGTCGGCGGGAAGCTCACCACCTACCGCCGGATGGCGCAGGACGCCGTCGACGCCGTCGTCAGCGCGCGCGGCCTGGCCGCCGGCCGGTGCCGGACGGCGGCGATCCCGCTGGTCGGCGCCGCCCGGCCGAGCGTGCTCGCGACGCTGGACGCGCCTCGGCGTCTGGTCCGCCGCTACGGCGCCGAGGCCCCGGCCGTCCACGCGCTCGGTCTCGCCGACCCGGCCCTGGCCCGTCCCGTCGTCCCCGGCCACCCGGTCACGGGCGCGGAACTGCTGTGGGCCGTACGCCACGAGGGAGCCCTCGACGAGTCGGACGTCCTCGACCGGCGCACCCGCATCGGTCTCGTCCCGCACGACCGCGGGGCGGCGGCCGCCGCGGCCCGCGAGGCCCTGGCGCACGGCTCCTGACGGATCAGCCGGTGGCGGTGTCCGCCGCCCTGCGCCCCCACCAGGTCCCCGCGAGCACCGGTGCGGCGCTCGTCAGCCGGACGGCGCCCAGGTGTTCGTGACCGCTGGCGATGCCCGCTGCCGCGGCTCACAGCGGCTCGGTGCCCAGCAGCAGGCTGACCCGGGACGGAGAGGTGCGGCGGACCGCCCACATCTGGACGACTCGGTCGACGGCGGCCACGCGGCCCGGGCATGCGCACGGGGCGCACCGGTGCTGTCGTTCCGGTGCGCCCCGCGAAGGGCAGGTGTCGTGGCTGCCCGGTCATAAGGGGGCGGTCAGCCGCCCAGCTCCTGGTGGCGGGCCACCAGGTCGCGTGTGCCCTGTTCGGTCAGCGAGCCGTACAGGCGCAGCCGGGAGAAGCCGCCGTCCGGGAAGATGTCGATCCGGACGTGGGTGCCGACCGCCGGGGTGTCCAGCACGAAGCGGTGGTTGGTGTCGGGCTGCAGACGGGTGCGCGGCAGGAACTCGGTCCACGCTGCGTCTTCATCGGCCGCGCAGTCCTCGCCGTCCTTGACGGACAGAGACGCCCAGCCCGCCGAGTTGCCCTTGAGGTAAGCGGTGTCGATCTCGACGGCACGGATCTCGGACTGGGCGACCAGCTGGTAGCGGATCCAGTCGTTGCCCTGGTCGCGGCGGCGGGCGGTCTCCCAGCCGTCGTCCATCTTGCGGGAGCGGCCCGGGTTGATGGTGTTGGTCGGCGGCGAGTAGAAGCGGTTGGAGGCGTCTTCGACCGAGCCGCCGTTCTCCAGCGCGACCACGTCGAAGGTGCCCAGCGTGGCGAGCCACGCCGGGTCGGGAACGACCTCGCCGTACACACGCAGCCGTGCGATGCCGCCGTCGGGGTGCTGGTTGACCCGCAGATGTGTGAAGCGCTGCTCGACCGTGACCTCGAAGCCGTTCGCCGCGTGGCCTCCGACGGGGGTGCGCGGGACCAGGGTCGTCCACTTCACGTCGCCGGAGAGAAGCTCCTGCGGTGTCGGGGCGCCCTCCACAGAGGTGCCCTCGATGGAGACGGCCTGCGGCATGTTGCCGCGGAAGTGGGCGGTGTCGACGACGATGCCGCGGATCACGCCGGGCGCACCGAGGCGTACGAGCGCCCAGTCGTGGTCCTCGGCGGTCGGCCAGGGCTGCTCGGCGGAGACACCGCGGCGGCGGCGGGTCTCCCAGCCGTCCATGATCTTGCCCTTGTGGCCGAAGTGCTCGGGGTCGAACTCGGCGGCCTCGGGGACGAGGAGGTTCTCGCGCTGGGCGAAGAACTCGTCGTTGGCGGCGATCACGCCCGCGCCCAGCTGACGGTCGGCGAGATTGGCGTAACTGGTGAACGGGAAGTCCGCGGTGCGGTAGTCGGCGTACGGGTCGCCGCCCCCGTACGGGTTCGCGTTACCAGTGAAGGACGGTATCGCCACGGTGTCAGTTGTTCCTTTCGAGCAGCCGGCCGGTCGGCTCGGCGAGGATGCCGTTCTCCACGATCCGCGTACCGCGCAGCCATGTCGACTTCACGACGCCGTGCAGGGTTTTCCCGGCGTAGGCCGTGACCTGGTTGCGGTGGTGGAGCTCGGCCGGGTCGACGGTGAAGGTCTCGTCGGGGGCGAGGACCGCGAAGTCGGCGTCACGGCCGGCCTCGATGGCCCCCTTCCGGGTGAGGCCCGCGAGCTCCGCCGGGGCGGACGACATCCAGCGGACGACGTCCTCCAGGGTGCGGCCGCGCCTGCGGGCCTCGGTCCAGATGGCCGGCAGGCCCAGCTGGAGCGAGGAGATACCACCCCAGGCGGAGGCGAAGTCGGGGGTCTTGAGGTCGGTGGTGCAGGGCGAGTGGTCGGAGACGACGCAGTCGATCGTCCCGTCGGCGAGGCCCTGCCACAGGGCGTCCTGGTTCGCCGCCTCACGGATCGGCGGGCAGCACTTGAACTCGGTGGCGCCGTCCGGGACCTCCTCTGCGGTGAGGGTGAGGAAGTGCGGGCAGGACTCGACGGTGATCCGCACGCCCTCGGCCTTGGCCGCGGCGATCAGCGGCAGCGCGTCGCTGGAGGACAGGTGCAATACGTGTACGCGCGCGTTCAGCCGCTTGGCGTGCGCGATCAGGTTCGCGATCGCCGTGTTCTCGGCGTCGCGGGGCCGGGAGGCGAGGAAGTCGGCGTACTTCGGGCCCTTGCGCTGCGGGGCGGCGGCCAGGTGGTGCGGGTCCTCGGCGTGCACGATCAGCAGTCCGCCGAAGCCCGCGATCTCGGCCATGGAGCGGGCGAGCTGCTCCTGGTCGAGCTCGGGGAACTCCTCGACGCCCGACGGCGACAGGAAGCACTTGAAGCCGAAGACGCCGGCGTCGTACAGCGGACGCAGGTCCTTGACGTTGTCGGGGATCGCCCCGCCCCAGAAGCCGGTGTCGATGTGCGCCTTGGGCCTGGCCACGTCCTGCTTGGTGCGCAGGTTGCCGACCGTGGTCGTGGGCGGGAGGGAGTTCAGGGGCATGTCCAGGAGTGTGGTGATGCCGCCCGCCGCGGCCGCGCGAGTGGCGGTCCAGAAGCCCTCCCACTCGGTGCGGCCGGGGTCGTTCACATGGACATGGGTGTCGACGAGGCCGGGGAGGAGGACGTCGTCGCCGAAGTCCTCGCGCCGGGCACCGGCCGGCACCTCGGCGTCGTACGGCAGCACCGCCGCGATCTTCCCGCCGGCGACGGCGACGGTCGCGGCGCGCGTCCCCTCGGGGGTGATGACGCGAGTCGAGCGCAGTACCAGGTTCACGTCCGTACCGGACACCCTGCCCCTCACTTCCGTACAGCGAAATTCAACGAACTGTTGAAGGAGTCTTCACCCCTGATCCCGGTCCGTCAAGACCCGCCCGGGCGACCTTGCAGGCTTAGACTTTTCCACAAAGTGAAATGAGAATTTCGTTGAGCAGAACGTAGCTATGCACAGCGGCAAGGACGCGGGACCATCGGAGGTGACCGCCAACACGCGGACAAACATGCCCTGACCGGCAAAGACGCCTTGACGTGAGCGGTGTGCCCCACGCAACCGCCCGGTAGGCTGCTACCTTGCCCGCCGCCTGAAAGGACCGTTGACGTGCCGACGTACAGCGCCAGCACCACCGACGCCGCCAAGCCCGCCGCGAACAGCGGTGGTGTTCAGTCCCTCGAGCGCGCCTTCGATCTGCTCGAGCGGATGGCCGATGCCGGGGGCGAGGTCGGGCTGAGCGAACTCTCCGCGAGCAGCGGACTTCCGCTGCCCACCATCCACCGCCTGATGCGGACCCTGGTTGCCTGCGGCTACGTCCGCCAGCAGCCCAACCGCCGCTACGCCCTGGGCCCCCGGCTGATCCGCCTCGGCGAGTCCGCCTCCCGACTGCTCGGTACGTGGGCCCGCCCGTACCTCGCCCGGCTGGTCGAGGAGACCGGCGAGACGGCGAACATGGCGCTGCTCGACGGCGACGAGATCGTCTACGTCGCGCAGGTGCCCTCGAAGCACTCGATGCGGATGTTCACCGAGGTCGGCCGCCGGGTCCTGCCCCACTCGACAGGCGTGGGCAAGGCGCTCCTCGCCCACACCCCGCCGGAGGAGGTGCGGGCCCTGCTCGCCCGCACCGGCATGCCGGCCGCCACCGAGAAGACGATCACCACCCCCGAGGGCTTCCTCGACGCTCTGGAGCAGGTCCGCCGCGCCGGGTACGCGGTGGACGACAACGAGCAGGAGATCGGCGTCCGCTGCCTCGCGGTCTCGGTGCCCAACTCGCCCACCGCCGCGGCGATCTCCATCTCGGGCCCTGCGGGCCGGGTCACGGACTCGGCGACGGAGAAGATCGTCCCGATCCTGCAGACGGTGGCGAAGGAACTCTCCGAGGCCCTGGCGAACACGTCGGCGCCGCAAGCCTGAGAGCCGCAAGCCTGAGAGCCGCAGACCGGAACAAGCAGACCTGAACGAGCAGACCTGAACGAGGGGGGTAAGGGGGCACCCCCCTCAGCCCCCTGCGCGTGAGGCAGAGGCAGCGTGCCGTCAGCCCCCTGCGGGGTGGGGCAGCGGCAACGCGCCGTCGAGCATGGTCACGACCAGGTCCGCCCGGTCCAGATGCGCTCGGTCGTGCGTGACCAGGACCGTCGCCGTGCCCCGCTCCCGGGTCAGCGAGACCAGCAGGTCGAGGACCGCCGCGCCCCGCTCGTGGTCGAGGGCGCTGGTCGGCTCGTCGACGAGGAGCACGCCGGGGTCGTTCATCAGCGCGCGGGCGATGTTGACGCGCTGGCGCTGGCCGCCGGAGAGCTGGTGCGGGCGACGGTCCGCCTGTCCGCCGAGGCCGACCGCCGCCAGCAGGCCCCGGGCACGGTCGCGCACCTGCCGTGGCCGCCGGCCCGAGAGGTGGGCCATCGCCTGGAGTTGTTCCACGGCCGTCAGCGAGGGCAGCAGATGCGGTTGCTGGAAGACGATGCCGATGTGTTCACGGCGCAGGGCGGCCTTCTCCCCGCGGCTCAGCACACCCGTGTCCGCACCGGCCACGACGACCCGCCCGGCATCGGGCGTGACCAGCGTCGCCGCGACCGCGAGGAGGCTGGACTTGCCGGAGCCGGACGGTCCGACGACCGCCGTGAGCGACCCCGCGGGGACCTGGAGCGAGACGGCGTCGAGCGCGGTCAGCCGCCCGTCGCCGTCCGGGTAGGTGAGGGTGACATCGTCGAGCAGCAGTGTCATCGGGCGCTCCCCAGCGCGGTGAGAGGGTCGACGGCGGTGATCCGCCGGACGGACAGCGCGGCGCCGAGCACACCGAGCACGATCATCACGGCGGCCGGCGGCAGCACGGTCGACGGCTCCAGCACGAACGGCACGTCCCCGCCGCCGACCAGCGCGCCGGTCCCGGCCGCCAGCGCGGTCCCCAGCAGCGTGCCGGCGCCCAGCATGAGCACGGCCTGCCCGAGCGCGTCCCGCAGCAGATACGCGGTGGCGGCGCCGAGTGCCTTCAGTACGGCGATGTCGGCGCTGCGCTGGATGGTCCAGACGGTGAAGAACGCGCCGACGACCAGCGCGGAGATGGCGAAGAGGAAGCCGCGCATGAGCTGCAGCGAGCCGTTCTCGGCCTGGTAGGACCCGATGGCGGTGAGGGCGTCGGCGACCGTCCGGGTCTCGGTGCCCGCGGCCTCGTCCCCGGCCGCGAGATCCGCGCCGCCGTCCGTGCGCAGCGCGATGACGGTGGCCTGCTGCCGCGGGGTCGTGCCGGTGCGGCCGAGCTCCTGCCAGTCGTCCAGCGCCGTCCAGACGACGGGGGTGTGGCTGTGCGAGGCCTCACCTGCGACGGCCGCGACGGTCACGTTCCGCGGCCCTATGCGTACGGAGTCGCCCGCGGAAGCGCCGAGTTCCTCCGCGGCCTGGACGGAGAGCACGGCCCGGCCGGGAGCGAGCCTCGCCGGCGCGATGCCGCCGTCCGGCTCGACCCCGAACACCGAGACGGCCGCCGTTCGGTCTCCCGCGCTCGCGTTGAGCGTACGGATGCCGACGGGCTGGGCGGAGGTGACACCCGGCCGGCTCGCCCACGCCCGCCACGCGCCCTCCGTGACGGTCGAGTCGGTGAAGGACACCGACCGGCCGGAGGGCGGGGCGTCGAAGGCGAGGTGATCGGCGGGCAGTCCGGTGACCGCCGAGACGTTCTCCCGGGCGAGCCCGGCCGTCAGCCCGGACAACAATCCGACGAGCAGCGTGATCAGCACGATCACGCTGCCCATCAGCGTGAACCGCCCTTTGGCGAATCTCAGATCTCTCCATGCCACGAACATGGTCACCAGCGTGCGGGCGGCGGGCGTGCCCGGGCATCGCACGGCGGATGGCCGCGGCATCAAACTTTCGGTTGACTGACGTATGACATGTCACGTCTCGAACTCGTGGACCGAGTAGCCGAATCCGGTGGCCCGGGCAGTCCCCCGCATCCGTAGGTGCGGGGTGTCCGGGTCCCCGACGAGCCGGCGGTTGGTCTCGGCGATCGCGCGCTCGACGAACTCACCGAGAACCGGGTCGAGTTCGACGGGGTGGGAACGGTCGGTGTCGAGCCCTGTCCAGGTGTACGAGGTTGCCTTGGTGACCAGGGCGGACAGCGCCTGGCGTGCGGCCCAGGCGTCGGCGCCGCGCCCGGCGCGCTGGGCGGTGAGCATGTCCAGCGCGGTGCGGGCCGCCCGTCCCCAGGCCTCCGTGGCGTCCAGCCAGGGCTTCGTCTCGGTGAGGAGGACCGGGTCGTCGAGGCGGGCGCGCAGCACGGCGGGCGCGTTCTCGATCTCGCTGAGCGCACGGTGCAGCCGGGCGACGGAGTCGCTCCGTCCTACGGTCCGTCCAGCGCTCCGTCCCGGGGCTCCTCCAGCGGCCCGTCCGGCCGTCCCTCCGGCACTCCGTCCGGCCGTCCCTCCAGCACTCCGTCCAGCCGCCCAGTCCCGCCAGAAGGCATCGAGCCGGGCGGACAGTGCGGGCGCGGGCCGCGGGTCGATCCGCGACGAGCGGCTGAGTCCGGCGAAGGCGCGCAGTGCGGACGCGGTCCGCGGGTCGTGGCCCGCCAGTTCGCTGATCGCGGCCGCCCAGGAGCGCTCGGGGTCGTACGCGGTGTCGTTCCAGGCGTAGTCTGCGACGGTGAACAGCGACAGCAGGGACGCACGGACCTGAGGCATGGGGCTGGCGATGAGCCCGACGGCCGCCCCGGGACGGCCCGGTGCGGCGAGTGAGGGCTCGCGGCCCGTGTACGGGCCGAGCAGCAGTCGCCCCGGTACGTAGTCGTTGACCGGGTAGTTGTCCCGGAGCAGCACGGGGTGGCCGAAGACCTTGCGGACGGCGGCGACGTCCGCGCGGGTGATGTGCGGCGCGATCACTTCCGCCCCGGTCCACCGAACGACGACCGAGGGATCGAGGTCGCGTGCGAGGCCTTCCGTGTACGCGGTCCCGGCGGTGCCCGAGTACTCGGTGGGCACCATCACCAGCGGGGCGGCGCCGGAGTGGGTGGTGATGAACTCGCGCTGGACCGCGTTGACGAGGTGCGCCTGCGCGGCGGCGGACGCGGCGGGTCCGGTGCCGAAGGCCGCACGGTCCGCGCCGGAGTTCCACTCCGGGTGGTCGACGTCGTCGAACGCCACGACGAAGGTGCGTACGCCGATGTCCCAGAGCGACGCGAACTTGGCGGTGAGCGCGCGGGACTCGGCGGGGTCGGAGCAGCAGACGGAGGGGCCGGGAGAGAGCACGTACCCGAACTCGACGTGCCGGGCCTGGGGGGGGGGGGGGGGGGGGGGGAGGCGGGGGGGGGGGTGCTCTTGGTGGGGGGTGTTTCCGTCCGGGAGCGAGGAAG